>JBEKWY010000010.1:0-66344 GCA_049512575.1 Candidatus Acidiferrum sp. | reverse complement strand
TCGCCCATCCAGCCGTCCACCATCGGGTTCATCGGTACCGAAACCTTCAGCGCGGGATGTGGATTCACCAGCGCCATGAGCGGCGTAAATCCATCGTAGGAAATTCCCAGAATTCCGACCTTGCCGTTGCTCTCTGGAATATTTTTCACCAGCCAGTCGATGGTGTCGTAGGTATCGGTGGCGTGATCGACCGGTGTCGGGTTCAGCGGCCCGTGCAAAGGCCGGTTCATCACGTAATCGCCCTCCGAGCCGTACTTCCCGCGGACATCCTCAACGGCGCGGATGTAGCCGCCCTCCACGATGACCTCGGTGGCGTTGTCATAGCCTTGCAGGATGGGGCCGAGGTGCGAACTCGGGGCGTGGCTGGTCAGGGCGGTCGCATCGTACGGCGTGCGCGTCAGCAAAATCGGCGCGCCCTTTGCGCCCTTCTGCAGGATGATCACGGTATGCAGGCGCACGCCGTCGCGCATCGGAATCATCACGTCGCGGCGTTCGTATTCGAAAGTATCGGTTACCGGGCGCAACTGCGCCGGCGTCTCACTCGGCAAACCCTGCGTCTGCAATGTCCCTTGCGCTGGAGTTCGCGCCACACAGAGTCCAGTCGCAACCACAAGAACGAGTACGCTCAGCGAACGAAAGTTGGTCTTTTGCATCCGGGGATTATACAGAACTGCGCAGCAGTCGCGGCCGCAGCGGCATGATAACGGCACAGTCCCCATCCTGGCTCTGCTAACGATGGCATTGTGTAATATACTAGGTCTATCCTAGGGTCTTCCTAGGTCTGTCCTAGGAGGTTCTATGGCCACGCTCTACGTTGAGAATGTTCCAGACGACCGATATGAAGCCCTTCGTGAACGCGCTAGACGCCGTCATCGTTCGCTCGCAGCCGAGATCTTGTCGCTTCTCGAAGAGCACGTGCCGACGAAAAAGGAACTCAAGGCACGTCAAGACGCCGTGCAGAGGCTTGGGAAATTGAAGTTCACATCGCGTTCATCCGAGCCTATGCCCTCCTCGCTCGAAATGATTCGTGAGGATCGAGAGAGGTGAATCGCTTCGTCGTGGACGCCAGCGTTGCAATGAAATGGCTTTCTCTCTTCGCGATGGAACCGTTCGTGGATCGAGCCAAGCGCTTGCTCGACCGTGGAGCGGCGGGCGAGATCCGTATGCTGGTCCCCGATTTGTTTTGGCTTGAGGTTGGCAGCGTGCTCTGCAAAGCCGTCCGCAGGTGCAACTGTGATGTTATCGAGGCGAATGAGGCGCTGGTGAAAATGCAACAACTGCCCCTGAAAACGGCGTCTTCGGTGCGGCTGGTTAATTCGGCCCAAAGGATCGCGATTCAATACGGACGATCAATTTACGACAGTCTGTACGTCGCGCTTGCGAAAGCCAGCGATTCCCAACTCGTGACCGCGGACGAAAAGTTGGCAAACACCTTGGCAGCGCATCAACCAGTAAAATGGCTTGGATCGCTGTAACGCAGAAATACCAATAACGACGACTGGCACCTATTGTTTGTGTTACGAGAGGCGGTTGAGGCCGTTAAAGGCAGCGGTTTTGTAGCATTCCGCCAGAGTCGGATAGTTGAAGACGGTGTTTTTGAAATAGGTGATTTTGCCTTTTAGGAGCATTACGGCTTGGCCGATGTGCAGCAACTCGGCGGCGTCTTCGCCGAAGATGTGTACGCCGAGGAGTTCGAGGGTTTCGCGGTGGAACAGTAGCTTGAGGCGACCGTCGGTGTGGCCGGTGATCTGGCCCCGGGCGATCTCGCGGTAGTACGCCACGCCCACTTCGTAGGGAACATCGGAGTCGGTGAGCTGTTCTTCGGTCTTGCCGATGAACGAGATTTGCGGAATGGTATAGATCCCGTACGGATAGCCCGCGGGATCGCTCTGCACGTCCAAGCCAAACGCGCGAGCGGCGGCGATGCGTCCCTGCTCCATGGAGACCGACGCGAGGCTGGGAAAGCCGATGACGTCGCCGACCGCAAAAATGTGCGGCACTGAGGTGCGAAAGTCAGCGTCCACCTTGATGCGCCCGCGATCGTCGGCGGTGAGGCCGGCCGCGGGCAAATCCAAGGGTTCGACGTTGCCGCCGCGGCCCACCGCATATAACAGGGCGTCGGCGATGATGCGCTTCTTGCTGACCAGGTTGGCGGCCACTTTTCCGTCGGGGAGTTCTTCGACGCTCTCCACTTCTTCATTGAGGCGCATGGTGGCGCGGCGGTCGCGCATGTGATAGCTCAACGCTTCGACCATTTCGGTGTCCGCAAATTCCAGCAGGCGCGGGCGCTTTTCCACGATGATGACGCGCACGCCGAGGGTCGCGAACATGCACGCGTATTCGACGCCGATGACACCGCCGCCCACGACGATCAGCGTTCGCGGAACCTGGGGCATCGCCAGAATCTGATCGCTGTTAATAATGTTGCGCCCATTGATGGGGACCTTGGGATTCGCGGCGGGCTTGGTGCCCGTCGCCAGGATAATGAATTCGCCCTCCAACTCGCTGAATCCGTTGTTGTTCTCCACGCGTACGTGGTGTGGATCGGTGAATTTTCCTGTGCCATGAATCAATTCGACGCCGTTGCGCTTGAGCTGGTCCTGAATGACGGAAACTTCGTTTTCGATGACGCGCTGCACGCGGAAATTCAGGTCGGCCATGGTGACCTGATCCTTGGAGTGATAGTTCGCGCCATAAAAACTCTGGTCGTAAAATCCGGATAGATGCAGCACGGCTTCGCGCATCGTTTTGCTGGGGATGGTGCCGGTGTTGATGCACACACCACCGACGGCGCTTTGTTTTTCGACCAAGGCCACGCGCTTTCCAGCCTTGACGGCCTGAATGGCGGCGCGCTGGCCGCCGGGTCCCGAACCGATAACAATGAGTTCAAACGGCTGCATTTACGGTGTCCTGTGCGTCAGATTCGTCCGGGGGGCTGACAACGGGGTCGGCCTTAACGTCATCCGCAGTATAAACGACCTGGGTCGTCCGCTTGGCCAGCGTGCGCGAATCAGTATTGCCTGACGAAACACGCATCAGATGTTCTTGTACGGAGAACCCGTGCCCGTTGCGCACCGAGCGCGGGCGAGAGTATGTTCCGTCCGGTCCGAGAAGTCGAGCCTTGCGCGTGTCAGCAAGATAGGCGGGCAGGACTTCGGTGCAGATGCGCTCGCGAAGCTGCGGATCCTTCAGCGGGAAAACGACCTCGACGCGTTCATAAAGATTCCGCTGCATCCAGTCGGCGCTGCCCAAATAAATCTCCGAAGTGCCGCCGTTCTCGAAATAATAAATACGGCTGTGTTCCAGAAAGCGCCCCACAATGCTGCGAACACGAATGCGACTGCTCAGTCCGCGCACGCCGGGTACCAAAGCGCATTGTCCGCGGACGATCAGGTCGATCTCCACGCCGGCCTGCGAAGCGCGATACAGAGCTTTAATTACCGGGGGATCGACCACTGCGTTCATCTTGATGATCATGCGTGCGGGACGCCCGCGGCGGGCATGACGCGCCTCGCGATCGATCAGGGCGATGCACGACTTGGCGAGGTCGCGCGGCGCCACCATCAACGGTTTGTAGTGAGGCTGCTCGGAATAGGCGGTCAGGAAGTTGAAGACATCATGCACCGCCGAGGTGATGGCTTCATCGCTGGTCAGCAAACTGAAATCGCTGTAGAAGCGGGCCGTCGAGGGATTGTAGTTTCCAGTGCCGAGATGCGCGTAGCGGCGGATCTTGCCGTCGGGATCGTTGCGCACCATCAGAGCCAGCTTGGCGTGCGTCTTGAGGTTGGCCAGGCCGTGGGACACATGGACGCCCGCGTCTTCAAAGCTGCGGGCCCACTGAATGTTGGTGGCTTCGTCAAAGCTGGCCTTCAACTCCACGACCACGGTGACTTCTTTCTTGCCCGCCGCTTCGAGAAGGGCCTCGGCGACCGGCGAGCCGGTGTTGGTGCGGTACAGGGTCTGCTTCATGGAAAGAACGCGGGGATCGTTGCTCGCCGTTCTTATAAAGTTGACGACGGTGTCGTAAGACTCGTAGGGGTGGTGCACCAGCACGTCCTGGCAGCGCAGCATTTCAAACATGGAATCAGCATCGTGCCCGACGCGAACCTGGCGTGGAACAAATGGCGGATACTTCAGGTCGGGCCGCGGCGTTTCTTCGTAGAGATGAAAGAGTCGCTGAAGGTTAACCGGCCCGCGCGCACGGAAGACCAACGACTCGTCCAGTTCAAAGGTAGACACCAGCCGCTCGACGATGTCCGGGTGCGCGCCTTCCTCGATCTCCAGCCGCACAGCGTCGCCCTTGCGGCGCTGCGCTACCTGCGAGTCGATGGTTTCCAACAGGCTGCGGCTTTCTTCCTGCTCGAGGTACAAGTTGCTGTTGCGCGTGATGCGGAATGCAGCGGACGCGAGGATTTCGTAGCCGCGATAGAGCTTCGATGCGTACGTCGAAATGATGTCCTGCAGAAAAGCGTAGCGGATACCGTCATTTTCCGTGGGAACCCGCAGCAGGCGTGGCAGCGCGCGCGGCACGGTAAGCACGCCGAAGTATGGTTTGCCATTTCCGCCACGCCGCCGCCGCAACAAAAAGGCGATACACAGCGCCTTATTCAGCACGTGCGGGAACGGGTGCGAAGGATCGACGGTCACCGGCGTCAACATCGGATTTACGCGCCGGTCGTAAAACGTCTTGGTGAACTTCGCAGCCTTGGCGTCCAACTCTCCGGTGGAAAGAACGTGGATCGACTGCTTTGCCAAGGCTGGAAGCAACTCGGCGTTCCAGCATTTGTATTGATCGCGAACGAAAGCGTGCATCGCGGCGGAAACTTTCTCGAGCTCTTGCTCGGCGGTCAAACCGTCGGGGCTGATCTCGCGGGAGCCGTGCTCGATGCGCTGGAGAAAGCTGGAAACGCGAATCTCGACGAACTCGTCCAGATTGTTGGCGGTAATGGCGAGGAACTTGACCCGCTCAAGCAGGGGGTTGCCAATGTCGCGTGCTTCTTCGAGCACGCGGCGGTTAAACTGCAGCCACTCGACGTGGCGGTTGAGATAGTGGCGCGGGTCATCCAGCGCAGGACGTTTCATAGTTCTCTCTTTGCAGGGATGCAGAGAAATAGCGCAAGTGTGTTACGGACAGATGAATGCGCTCGCAAATGATATGCTGCCTCGCTGGAGGAAGAAAGGTTTGCGAATGGCCCGGCTCTGCGCAGTCCTGGCGCTAGTGACGGCGCTGGTGTTTGTCGCTGTCCGCAAGGCGAGGGTCGCCGAGGACCAGAGGACTGCGAAACTGGAGGCCCTCTTCGCGCCTTTCAACGACTCGAAGTCGCCGGGGATCGCGGTCCTAGTGCGTAAGGATGGCCACGCTATCTTCGAGCATGGCTACGGCGTCCGCGACCTGCGAACGTTTGCAGCGATCGATCCGGAGACAAACTTTCGGCTGGCTTCCTGCACCAAACAATTTACCGCGATGGCGATCATGTTGCTGGTGCACGACGGCAAGCTCCGTTACGAAGAAACCCTCACCGAAGTGTTTCCGGAGTTCCCGGCATATGGCAAAACAATCACGATTCGCAACTTGCTGAACCATACGTCAGGGCTGCAAGACTACGAAACGCTGATGGAGCAAGATGAACGTGGAGGCGGCCATCATTGGACCGCAGAGAGTCAGATCCAGGACGCGGAAGTGCTCGCTCTGCTCGAAAAACAAAACTCGACACTATTTCCGGCGGGCACGAAATGGGCCTACAGCAATTCCGGCTACGTGCTGCTCGGTTCGATCGTCGCCAAAGTTTCGGGAAAAAGCTTTGGCGAATTTCTGCGCGATCGGATTTTCGCTCCGCTGAAAATGGATCAGACGCTGGCGTACGAAAAAGGCAAAAACGAAGTCGCCAACCGCGCGTTTGGCCATACGAAAGAAGCGGACGGCTGGAAGCAAACCGACCAGAGTTCGACTTCAGCGACTCTGGGCGACGGCGGCGTTTACTCTTCGCTGAGCGATCTCGCGAAATGGGATGAAGCGCTGGCGCAACACACGCTGCTCGGCGAAGATGAGATGCGCCCGGCGTGGACTCCGGTGAAATTGGCTGGCGGCGCGCGGCCCAAATGGCCCGCGGATTCTGATCGCCCTGTAGGCACGCCGGTCGCCTATGGTTTCGGCTGGTTCATCGATTACTACTGGGGGCATCCCTGGATGTGGCATTACGGCGACACCATGGGATTTCACTCGTACGTCAGTCGCTTCGTTGACGACAAACTCTCGATCATCTTGCTGTGCAATCGCACCGACCTCGATCTTGAACAAATCACAGAAAAGATCGCGGGCATGTTCCTCAAACCCATTTACTAGGTATCGTCTCTCCGGGACTCAGCCGAGGCCGGCGAGTTTGCCGAGGCCTTTCATTTTGGCGCGGGCGGCCATGGCGCCGTATTGCTTCATCATGGTGCGCATTTGCATGTATTGCTTCAGGACTTGATTGACTTCCTGGACGGTGGTGCCGCTGCCTTTGGCTATGCGTTTGCGGCGCTTGCCGTCGATCACGTTGTGGTCGCGGCGCTCCTGATTGGTCATGGAATTGATGATGGCTTCAACTTGTTTTAGCTGGCCTTCGTCGACTTTGGCGTCTTTGGGAAGATTGGCGAGCGGGCCGACTTTGGGGAGCATGTCGACGAGTTGTTCGAGCGGGCCCATTTTGCGAATTTGCTTGAGCTGATCGCGAAAATCCTCGAGGGTGAAGTCTTCTTTGCGGAGTTTGCGCTCCAGCTCGATGGCGGCTTTTTTGTCGACGGCTTGCTCGGCGCGCTCGATCAGCGACATCAGGTCGCCCATGCCGAGGACGCGGGAGACGATGCGCTCGGGATAAAAACCCTCGAGGGCGTCGTATTTTTCGCCGAGGCCGACGAACTTTACCGGCGCGCCGGTCACTTTGCCGATCGAGAGGGCTGCGCCGCCTCGGGCATCGCCGTCGAGCTTGGTGAGAACCACGCCGGTGAGGCCGAGACGCTTGTGGAATTCGCCGGCGGATTTCACAGCGTCCTGACCGATCATGGAATCGGCGATGAACAGAATTTCGCTGGGTTGGAGTTCCTTCTTCAGCGTGCTCAGCTCGTTCATCAGGTCATCGTCGATGTGCAGACGGCCGGCGGTGTCCACGAGGACCACGTCGCTGGCGGAAAGTTTCGCTTCCTTGATGGCGCCGCGCACGATTTCGAGAGGCTTGTCGGTGCCTTTGCCGGGCCAGATCGGCGTGCCGACCGCTTTGGCGACCTGGGCGAGCTGTTCGCGAGCGGCGGGGCGGTAGACGTCGGTGGAAACGACCAGCGGGCGATGGCCTTGCTTGGTGAGCCACTTGGAAAGTTTTCCGGTGGTGGTGGTTTTGCCGGAGCCTTGCAGGCCGACGATCATCCAAACCGAGGGCGGGCGCGAAGCGAACAGCGGCTTGGCGTGCTTGCCGAGCATGGCGGTGAGCTCGTCGCGAACGGTCTTGACTACCTGCTGGTCCGGCGAAAGCTGCAGCATGACTTCGCTGCCGATCGATTTCTGGCGAATGTTGGCGAGCAGTTCGTCGGCGACACCGACGTTGACGTCGCCTTCGAGGAGGGCTTCGCGAATTTCGGCGAGGGCGGCGTCCAGGTGCTCTTCAGTGAGCTTGCCCTGGCCGCGAAGGTTTTTGAAGGTGCGCTGAAGCTTTTCTGTCAGATTTTCAAACATGGGTGTGCCCTGAGGCAATTTCGATTGTAGGGGAGGGTCAAAACCCGGTCAAATGGCGCGTGGAAAGCGGGGTGGCGGGTACGTTACTCCGGGTGTTGGAACGCGCCGGGCTTACGCCGGGGCTAAAGGAGTACTAAGTAATTTCCCACGCCGCGACTGCGGTGTTTCCCTCATACCTCAAACCCGCGCGGGTTGCTAACCTTGGGTACTAGTCGTGATTGCGCTAATCGCGATTTGTGCGCAACTTTTGCCGAAGCAGGGAGTTTATTGTGTCTATGAATTGCCCGATATGCCAGAGCGGTTCCGTGCGGCGGTCCAAGCGGCGAAACATTGCCGAGCGGACGATTATGGCGGCGTTGCTGGTTCGACCCTTCCGATGCGTTGACTGCGGCCGGCGATTCTTCCGGCTGTCCCTTCATAAGAACGTGCGGCCCACGCCCGTGGAAAGTTTCGCCGAACTGGCGGGCGGCAAAACTCCGGATTTACTCGGCGGCGAAGCGTCCCGGCTTAACCTACACCTCAGCTAAGATCCGCTTTTTGATTTTGCGAATGTTGGATTCATCGCGCTTGTAGAAAGTCCATTGCTTGATCCGCTTGCCGCGGATCAATCCTGCCTGCATCAAAATTTTCAAGTGCTCGCTTGCGGTGGGTTGGCTGACGCGCAGCTTTCTGGCGATCAGCAGGCCGCAGACCCCGTCGTCAATCAGATCCCCGTCGATTTGCGGCGGAAAGTGCCTGACTGGATGTTTGAGCCAGTCCAGGATGGTCAGCCTGCGCTCATTGGAGAGCGCGCGAAGAGCGGTTTCGAGACTCATATAGACAGTTAGCCAACTCCCTAAGTATAATAGCACGTTCGAGAACGGGCTGCGCGAGGCGGGGAGTAGAGATGATGGCAAACGTGGCGATCGATCGGGGGGACATTGCGGGGGTGGAGAAAATCATTCGGCCGCACATCCGGCGCACGCCCGTGATTGGAGTGGAGGGCGCCGACTTCGGGCTGCAGCGCGGCGACGTCACCTTCAAGCTCGAATTGTTGCAGCACGGGGGTTCCTTCAAGGCGCGGGGAGCGTTTACAAATCTGCTTACGCGGGACGTGCCGCGCACCGGGGTGGTGGCGGCCTCCGGCGGGAATCACGGGGTGGCGATTGCCTTCGCCGCTATGAAGCTCGGCGTGCCTGCCAAAATTTTCGTCCCGAGCGTCGCTTCCAAGGAAAAGACCGATCGCATTCGAGCGTGCGGAGCCGAACTGGTCGTTGCCGGGGAACGCTACGCCGAGGCGCTGGCGGCTAGCGAAGAGTGGGTGGCGGAGTCCGGTGCGATGGCGGTGCATGCCTACGACCAGCCGGAGACGCTGCTGGGCCAAGGGACGGTGGGCTTGGAATTCGAGGAGCAGGCACCCGATCTGGATACGCTGCTGGTGGCGGTGGGCGGCGGAGGACTGATAGGCGGCGTTGCCGCATGGTACCGCGGTCGAATCAAGATCGTAGGAGTTGAGCCGGAGGCCGCGCCAACCCTGGCGAACGCGATGCGTGCTGGACGTCCCGTGGACAGCGAGGCCGGAGGCATTGCGGCTGATTCGCTGGCGCCGAAGCGCGTGGGAGAGTTGATGTTTCCCATCGCGCAAAGCTACGTGAGCAGCGTGGTGCTGGTGCCGGACGAAGCGATTCAGGAAGCGCAAATCGAATTGTGGAAGGTGCTGCGCGTGGCGACGGAACCTGGTGGAGCGGCGGCATTTGCGGCGCTGTTGTCGCGGCGCTACGAACCGGTGCCAGGAGAGCGCGTGGGCGTGCTGGTGTGCGGCGGCAACACAACTGCCGTGGATTTTGCGCGAGCGAAGCGCGCTTGAGCTCGCTTGGCTAAGGATTGCGACGCTGTAACCAAGCGATTTCCATGCTGGAGGTCGCGCAACACCAAATCCGTTCGATTTGAAGCGGCCATCCCAATTTGGCACGGCGGCGATCCCAACTCGAGTTCCCACCGGTAGCGATTAGACCAAAACGCATTGAGAGAGATGGACTTACTTCTCGCGGGAGGAGCGGCCTTCGGACTCGTTCTTGCGAAGCAGTAATGGGGCTCGTTCGTTTGGCGACCGGCCCGGGTGTGAGCGGAACACCTGGCGCAACGCCACCGCGGCTCTTCGAGAGGAAGCAAGGAATTGACGGTTCGGCTAAAGGTGCTGGTCATTCTGGCAACGGCGGCGGTGGCTATGCTTGCCACTCTGTACGTGGCGGCTGACTACGTGATCCTGAGTCCCTTCGTTCGCCTGGAGCACTTGAACGCGCAGCTGACACTGGGTGTCGTTCACGAAGATTTCAACGATGAGATCGAAAAACTGGACCGCGCGAATACCGACTTGTCGGTGTATGACGCCACCTACGACAGCATGCCCAGGCCTTCGAAGGAATTCCTGCACTCGTTGCTGGGAGATACCTCCAACGGCTGGCTCGAACAACAGGATGTAAACTTCATCATTTTCGCCGACAGTTCGGCGACGGTGGTGGCAGGGAGCGGATTCGATCGCCAGACGAAGGAAGAGATCGGCATACCGCCGGAGTTGCTGTCGCACGTGGTGAACGGGGATCGTCTGCTGAATTTCCGGACGCCACGGGACAAAATAAACGGAGTTATGCTGCTTCCGACGGGCGCGCTGCTGGTGGCGTCGCACCCGATCGTGCACACGAATTATGCCGGCCCCGCGCACGGCGCAGTGGTAACAGCGAGATATCTGGACGCGCCGGAGCTGCGGCGCCTGAGCGAAAAGACCCACCTGTTGCTTTCGGTGTTCCGCTACGATGATCGGCAGGCGCCTCCCGATGTGGCCGAGGCGCGCGCACAATTGTTCGCTGCCGGTTCGACCTATGTGCGCTATACCGACGACAAATTCATCGGCGGCTACATCCGGATCAACGATATCTATGGCGAGCCAGCCATCGTACTGCGGGCCGACGTGCCGCGGGCGATCTACGAGCAGGGCCGGAGAAGCCAAATGTATTTCGCCGGAGCGATACTGATCATCGTGGTGTTCTTCGCCTCGTTGGTCGATTGGCTGCTGACGAAATCGGTGAGTTCGCGGCTGGAGGCGATGAGCGGCAGCGTGGGAAGCATCGCGGCAAGCAGCGACGTTTCTGCCCGGGTGGCGTTCACCGGCCGCGACGAAATCAGCAGCCTGGGAAAAGGGATCAACTTCATGCTGGAGTCCCTGCAGGGTTTTCAGGAACGCCGGCAAAAGGCCGAGGAGCAGCACCGCGAGGAGTTGCTGAAAGCAAAGATCGCAGCGGAAGAAGGCAGCCGGGCCAAGGGCGAGTTTCTGGCGACCATGAGCCACGAAATTCGCACGCCGATGAACGGGGTCATCGGCATGACCGAGTTGGTGCTCGACACCGAACTCAGCCGCGAACAGCGCGAGCTGCTGACCATGGCGAAGATTTCGGCGGATTCGCTGCTGATCTTACTGAATGACATCCTGGATTTCTCGAAGATTGAGGCGGGAAAACTCGACCTCGAGACCATTGATTTCAACTTGCGGGACTCTCTGGAGAATGCAGTCCGCGTGTTAAGCGTGCAGGCCCAACAGAAAGGGCTGGAATTGTCCTGCCACATGCTGCCCGACGTGCCAGACCGACTGCAGGGCGATCCCACGCGGCTGCGCCAAGTAGTCGTGAATTTGATCGGCAATGCGGTGAAGTTCACGTCCAGGGGCGAAATCGAAGTGCGAGTGGAATGCGAGGAAGAGGACGAAGAGCGCGCGATGTTGAAGTTCACCGTGCGCGACACCGGCATCGGCATTCCACTGGACAAGCAGTCCAAGATTTTCGAGGCCTTCACGCAGGCGGACGGCTCGATGACCCGGCACTACGGAGGCAGCGGCCTGGGCCTGGCGATTTGCTCGCGCCTGGTGGATCTGATGGGCGGAAAGATTTGGCTTCACAGCGAACCCGGAATCGGAAGCAAGTTTCAGTTTAGCCTGGAGTTTCGCTTGCAGAAAAATCTGCAGGACGCGCGGCCCGGGATCGATGCGACGGCGCTGACAGGATTACCGGTGCTGATTGTCGACGACAATATGACGAATCGGACGATCCTAAAAGAGCTCACTGTGTCTTGGGAGTTGATGCCAACGCTGTGTGACAACGGAGGAGAGGCGCTGGCGATTCTGGAACGCGCTCATGCGGAGGGAAAGCCTTTCCCGCTGGTTATCCTGGACTCCCAGATGCCGGGGATGGATGGATTTTCAGTGGCGGAAAGTCTGAGAAAGAAGCCGCACCTCGGAAACGCAATGGTCATCATGCTGACGTCGGCGGGATTGCGAGGAGATGCGGCTCGATGCCGCGAACTTGGAATCCGGGCGTATTTGCCGAAACCCGTACGGCGCGCGGATCTGCTGGAATCGATCAAGATCGTGTTGGGCGCTCCTCCCAGCAAGACCGAAGAGGAAACGCCGCTGGTCACGTTGCACACGCTGCGCGAGCGCCGCACGCGGTTAAAGATTCTGTTGGCGGAAGACAATCAGCTAAACCAGGTGCTTGCGAAACGCTTGCTCGAAAAGCGCGGACACAGCGTGGTGGTGGCGGGAAACGGGCGGGCCGCAATCGAAGCGCTGGACCGGCAATCCTTTGACGTCATTCTGATGGATATGCAGATGCCGGTGCTGGGCGGGCTGGAGGCTGCGACGTTGATTCGCGAGCGCGAGAAATCCGCCGGCGCCCACATGCCAATTATCGCGCTGACCGCGAACGCCATGGCCGGCGACCGGGAGCTTTGCCTGGGCGCAGGAATGGACGACTACCTGACGAAACCTTTGCAAGCCAAAACGCTCTTCGCGACGATCGAGCGAGTGCTGCAATCGGCCGGAGTACCTGCCGTGGAACTCGCCGACCAACCTGAACTTCCCGCTGTAAAGAAGTGAACCGCTAAACGGGTGCGGAGGAAGGCTGAGAGCTTTCTTCAGAGGCTGAAGCCCGTAGAAAGCGGCCCTGCACGTCGGAGCAAAGCCCCCGAGCCCTAAACCATCGAGGGTTTCCGCGGACTGTAAAGCCGAACGTTATTTTCGTGCCGGAGGTGCGCTCGCGCGTCAGACGGGACGCCGGACGCCGAGTTTGCGCATGCGGGCTTGCAACGTGGTGCGCTTCATACCGAGGATCGCGGCGGCGCCTTTAGGTCCGGCGATGCGCCATTCGGTTTGGCGCAGGGCCCGCAGAATGTGCTGGCGTTCGGCTTCCTCCAAGGTGGTGATCGGAACGGAGGACGGCGACGGCGCGAACAAAGAAAGGTCCGCGGAGACATTGCTGTTAGCCGAAAGCGCGGACGGCTTTAATTCCGAGAGCGGGACGCGCAGCTCTTTTCCGGGCGAGAGAAGCACGGCTCGCTCAATGAGGTTCTCCAATTCGCGAATGTTGCCGGGCCAGTCGTAATTCACCAGCGCGTCCATCGCCTCAACGGGCACGTATTCGACGGTTTTGTTCAGGCGGCGGCTGAAGTTCTGTACGAAATAGCGCACCAGCAGCGGGACGTCCTCGCGGCGTTCGCGCAGCGCAGGAATCTGAATCGGGAACACGTTCAGCCGGTAATACAAATCGCTGCGGAACTCTTTGTCGGCGACCAGCCGCGAAAGGTCGCGATTGGTGGCGGCGACAACGCGAACATCGACGCGCTGCGTGCGATTGCTGCCAAGGCGCTCGAATTCCTGCTCCTGCAGGACGCGAAGCAACTTCGGCTGCAGCTCCAGCGGGATGTCTCCGATTTCGTCGAGGAAGAGCGTGCCGCGGTCGGCGAGTTCGAAGCGCCCGATTTTTTGGTTGATGGCACCAGTAAACGCGCCACGCTCGTGCCCGAAGAGCTCGGCTTCCAGCAAGCCGGAAGGAATGGCGGCGCAGTTGACCTTGACGAAGGTGCGCTCTTTGCGCGGGCTTAAATTGTGAACCGCACGCGCGATGACCTCCTTGCCGGTTCCGGTTTCCCCCAGAATCAAAACTGTGGTGCCCGCGGGAGCGACCAGCTCGACTTGCGCGAGCGCGCGGCGGATGGCCGGGCTGTCGCCGATGATTTCTTCAAAATTGAAGGCGCTGCGAATTTCCTCCTCTAGGTAGAGTTTTTCTTCCGCCAGCTTGTCTTTCAGCGCATCGATTTCCTTGAAGGCCAGGGCGTTTTCGACGGCGATGGCGATCTGCGCCGCGACCTGCTGGACCAGCTCGATGTCCGGTGGAGTGAAAACATCCATGCGGCGGCTCGCAAGATTCAGGGTGCCGAAGGTGCGGCCGCGGTTGCTCAGCGGAATGCAGCAGATCGCTTGCAGGCCCTCGGCGCGAAGGAGGCGCACCACCTCGCTGGGATACTGTTCGAGTTCGGCGCCGCGCGAGACGAGCGTGCGACCCTCGGCGATGGCGCGGCCGGCCGGCGAAGCCTCTCGCGAAATGGTCATCTCCGCCTTAAGCAGACCCTGGCGGCCGGGAAAATCGAGCGCGTGAATTTTGAGCAGGCCGGTGACCGGATCGAGCAGCGCGAGGCTGGTGTAGTCGTGATGAATCACGCGCTGCAGCGTGGAGACAATGCCGCGGAACAACTCGGGCAATTCGAGGCTAGTGACCAGCACATTGTTGACATCCAGCAGTACGCGGAGACGGTCGCGTTCGCGGGAAAGTTGCACTTGATACGCCTGCGAAGATTCCAGATTCAAAGCGTTGTCGACAGCCACGGCGACCTGGCAGGCCACGCGTTTCATGAATTGCAGCTCACCCTCGGTGATGCGCTGGGGCACCAGGCGGCCGAAACCCATGGCACCGAGACGGCGCTGCGCGGTGGTGAGCGGAACCAAAGCAAAAGACCGCACGCCTTCGTCGCGCAGTCGTTGCATGAACTGCGGGTAGCGTTCTTCTTCCGCGGTGTCGATGACGACAAAACTTTCTTGCGACTGCCATACCCAGCCGGACGGATGCCCGTCCACGGGAGTTTCCGAACCGGTGTGTTTTTCGTGCGGAACGCGCGTCTCCAGGATATGCAGACGCATGACGTTGCGCGCGGGATCGTGCAAGGTGAGCGTGAGGAAATCGAAATCGACGACGGAATGCAGGCGTTCGGCGAGATCGTGGAAAAGTGCCGGAAGATCGCGCTGCTGGGAGATCGCCTCGCTGACTTCCAGCAAGGCTTCGAGCTGCTGGCGCGAGTGTTCCGGCGGCGCCGCGGGCGCCGTTTCCGGCGAAGTAATGACCGGGTCCGGCATAACAAGCAGGATAACACCCGCGTTGGCAGCGGCTCAACCGATGCGGCCGCAGGTACGGAGCCTCGCGCCACTCGCTCAGGGCTCGCATTTCTTTTGCGCCCGTGGCGAAGGACCGGGGCTGGTAGCGCCAGCTTTCAGCCGGCTCTTCGAGGGGGGTAGCTACAGGAAAGCCAATCTATTCGCCGCGGTGCCAGAGTTTCGGTGCGATCGCGTAGTTGAGTTGCACGAGCACGATGAACCCAATGCTCCAATACGTATTGAAGATGCACAGCAGCGCGCCGAATGCGTAGAGTGATTGGGCGATCATGATGCGCCGCTCGATGGCTTTCGGAATCTCCGGTGCCACATCCGCTTTTGTGAGCCTAAGGTGCGTCGCGCAAGTCCAAGAGAGGTAGAGCGAGAGTCCCAGAAGAAAGATGTTCGCCCAATAGACGAGGAGAGCGATCCGGCTGGTGAGAAATTCGGCGAGCAGCCTGGTCGAGAACGGCAGAATCGTGACACCGAATAGAAACATCATGTGCGTCCACGCCAGACTGCGATGCGAGCGCTCCAGGTAGTTGAGCTGCGTCTGCTGACCCACCCAGAAAATGCCCAGCGTCACGAAGCTCATCAGGTACATGAGGAACTGCGGCGCCAGCGCGATCAGCGCGCTACCCAGTGCGCGCTCGGGATGAAGCTCGCGGCGAATCAATTCGGCTGCTGGAACATGCAGGTCGAGAACCAGCAGCGTCATGGCAACGGCGAAAATGCCGTCGCTCAGCGCCGCGAGGCGTTCCACACTCTGCCCGGCAATGCGATTGTAGGCTGTGGTCATCGGAAGGGTCGCGCCCACGTCCAAATCATTCGTAAAAGCGCACCAGAGTACGTTCCCAAATCGTCCAATGTAAAGCGGCCCGTCGTACACCGCAGCGTCGGGCGCGCTTTGAAAGAATACAGCGTTGCCGCCACGGGATTCAGGACTAGAATAGCGCGGGATTAGGAGCCATCCGTTCATCGCAGGAGGGAACAAGCAATGCGTGCTGATCGCGTCGAACTTTCCTGGGACACCGCAAAATCACAGTGGCTGGTTCGTATCCAAAATGGAGAAGAGGTGATTCGGCGTCATTGCAAGACGCCGAAGGATGCGGACGAGCAGACCCTGCGGTCCACAGCGGCGAAAACCGTGCAGGACGAGGGCTACGAGCTGGATCCCGCAACAGTGAGCATTCGCCGCTAAGCCGGACTGCTGACGCGGGGCTCGCAGCGAGCGGCTTGAAAGCTCAGCGGCTACTGCTTCTCTCGCGTGGGATCAGACGAAGTTTTCTCTCCGATCCACGCGGGAGGATCGCTCGCGGGGAAGGACTCTTCCGACGCTTCCTCGACCGGATCCATTGGCGGCAAGGACTTCGCGGGATCTTCATGCACGGACTCGGGCGCCTTTTTTTGCGCGGGCTTGGTCATAGACGAAGTATATCCCCGGTCGTTTACCGCGCACATACCGTGAACAGCCTAGGAGAAGCTTGTCGCAACCAGGACCAGTCATTTCCGCCCGACAAATCGGACTCTGACGGTGAGCGCCCGGCTTTGTCCGCCAGAGAAAGCGCCGAAATTGGGCGCGTCGATATTGTTGACGACGGTGTCGGGATTCTGGCGGCCGAGGATGTTCACGCCTTCGATGCGGGCGGCCCACAGATAGCCGCGGAATCCGAATTTCTTTTCCAGGCCGAGGTTCAGGCTGACGTAGGCCGGGAAACGCATGGAGTTCGGCGGACCCACCAATTGCTGCTCCAGGTTGACGACGCTGAACGGATAGCCCGTTCGGTATTCCAGGAAATAGCTCAGCTGCACGCCCCAAATGTGTGTGGGCGTCCAGCCCCACGTAAGGAGGCGATTCGGTGCGTCCCAGTTCAGCGGGCCGGACTGCTGCGGAGCGTAGAAGATGGAGCCGAGCGAGGGGCTAAGCAGTTCGTTCGAACGCGCGATGGAGCGCGTGTAGGCGGCGTAAACTTCTGTGGTTTCGGAGAAGACATGGCGCGCCGAGAACGTCGCGGAACGATAGCGGTCCTTGCGATGATCCTGAAGCAGAAAAATTCCGCCGGGCAGTGTGGGTTGCTGATCGACGTAGGCGAACTGATGGTAGCCGTTGCGTGCGAGGAGCTGGACGCTCGCCAGCGTATTGCGTCCGATCTTTTGCTGCCAGCCGGCGCTGGAGATCGTGAAGCGCGGCTGCTGCAGGCCGCCGGCGGGCAGCACGAACTGGCTTACCGCGGGCGGAAGAATCGGCACCGTGCCGGTGGCGTCGTAGAAGGTGTCCACCTGGCGCTGGTCGTAAGCCTGCGCGATGAACGAAAGATTCAACGGCGCGTCGTAGATGCCCCAGCCGAGGGAAAGTTTCGATTGGTCGTTGCCAAACGGCAGGAAGTTGCCGGAAACACGCGGCTCGGCCAAGGCGCTTTGTGTGAAACGATCCCAGTCGGTGCGCAATCCAGCTTGCAGAATGAACCGCTTGGAGATTGACCAGGTGTCCTGCGCGTAGCCGCCGGCTTGGGTGTTGGAGAGTTGTGGCGTGGCGCCGCCGGTGAACGTTGATTCGCGGACCAGCGTGCCGTCGGCGCGCAGAGCTTCGATTTCGCCGCGATCGGCCGATTGCGAATACCTCAGACCGGCAACGTTGACACCCGCGGAGAGCTGATGGGTGCCGTGCCAATGGCGCGACGCCGCCGTGACGCTGCCAATCGCCTGCAGTCGGCGGCCACGCTCGTGCAAGCTCTCGAAGAAATTGCCGCTGGTGCTGTTCCCGTTGGTTCCGGCGCCATTGAGGAGCAGGACGTACGGGGCGTCGCCCTGCGGCGTGAAATCGAGCACGCCGCTGTCCGCAGCAACGCCGAGTTCGAAGAGCGTGTCGTGCAGCCAGATCTGATCCTTCAGCGCGACGAACGCGCGGCTCTGGTTGGCATCGAGCGTGGTCGATTCGGGATCAAGCGCGTCGAGGCCAAGGCCGGTGTCATGGGCGCGATTGTAAAGAAACGTGCCGTGCAGGATGTGCTTCGGGGTGACGTTGTACTGCAGGCGAAGAAGATTGTCGCCCGCCCATTCTTCCGAAGTGTTGGCGCCGGCGGGTTGCTGCTTGACGACGGCGAACGTGTGCTGAAGGCTGATCGAGTCCGAAAACCAAAAGCGGCCGCGCTCAATCGGCCCCGAAACTGTGAATCGCGGATACCAGTTGCCCAGGTGCGCGCCTTCCTGGATGTTGATGCCGGGGACGGGATCGGTAGTGCCGAATCGCCAGCGGTCGTCGCCGTCTGGAGTGACGAGACTCAGAATGCCCGCGCCAGAGTGCGCGTACTCGGCTCCGATGCCGCCCGTCTGGACCTCCGCGGCCCGGGTGGCATCGACGTTGAAGCGTGACGTCAGCGCGCCGCTCGCGGGATCACCAATTTCAAATCCATCGAGGAGATATTGCGTATCGGCGGACCGCGCACCGGCGACGTGCAGATTGTCGAAGTTATCCTGAACGATCTCCGGCATGGCGATCAGGCTTTGTTGGAGCACATGCGTGCTCGGGACAGGAATGTCGCGAATGTCTTGCTCCGTGAGCGTGTCGCGCTGGGTGGTGTCCTGAGTGTCGATTTGGGTTGGCGGCGCCGCGACTTGCACTTGCTCGTGCACTTCGTATGCATGATTTAGAGTAAAGGTAATCTCGTTGACTCCGGCGTGGAGAACGGTCGGCTGGCCGGAGAGGAGAAAGAAGCCCTCCTTACGAACTTCGGCTTTGTAGTCGCCTGCCGGGAGGTTGTGGAGTGTGAAGCGGCCCGCGCCGTCGGTTTCTACGATCCGTGGTGGTTCGTTGGCGCGCTCAAGGGTTATCTTCGCGGCGGCGATGGGCACACTGTTCTCGTCGAGAACAACGCCAGTGCAATCGGCGGTATCTGCCGCGCAAATGCGAAACGGCGCAAGGATCCCAAGGCAAGCTAAAGCCACGGCGAAAAGGCGGCTCGATCCCATGCAACACCGATCTTCTCAGATCAGGTTCGATTGTGGAGCGCTGGGTGTTTCGCCAGATAAGATGCCAAAAAAGATACTCGCGCGCGACTAACTTCGGGAATGGAAATGTAGGCTCGCGGGGACTTGAACCCGTTTTGCCCGAGTACGTGTCCGCCGTGCCCTCCCGCTACAGAATTTGCTCTAGTCGATTACGTGATTTTCCATCTAAGGGCTCAAGAAAATGTGTCGGATGCTCGCTTCACTGCATCGATTCTTTATGACGGAGGAAGGGATGTCTTTGGTGTCGGCGGTTGGCGCGCGGTGCCGGTTTGCGGCTGGCGCCGCCAGCCTGGCGCTTGTGGCGTTATTGTGTTGGGCGCTCTGCTGTGGTGCGCCCGTGGCCCGCGCGCAAGATCACGACCACATGTCGCAGCAAGGCCACGAGGGCATGACCATGCCCGAAGAGCATATTGATCCCGCCGCGGAAGCCTCACACCAGGCCTTGCTTTTATCCTGGAAGCGCGAAAGCGAGTTCAACCACCACCTCGCTGGCGCCTTTGTGATTCTCGCCGGCATCTTCATCTTGGCCGAAGGATCGTTGCGCGATCGCTGGCCTTTTCTGCGCTACGCCTGGCCTGGGTGTTTTCTACTTTCGGGGCTTTTTCTGCTGATCTTCAGCGACACGGAGCTGTGGCCGTTTGGCTCGCAATCGTGGTGGTATGGTCTCACCCACAATCACGAGGACCTGCAGCACAAAACCTTTGCGGTGATCCTGCTCGCCCTGGCATTCATCGAAATCCAGCGCGCGCGGGGCGTGCTCAGGGCCGCCTGGGCTGCGTGGGTGTTTCCCGTTCTCGCCGCAGCCGGCTCTATTCTGCTCCTCTTCCATGAGCATCACAGCGGAATGCACGGCCCCGACCACATGGCCGTCATGCAGCGCATTCAATCGCAGCACATGGCCTTTTCCATCACCGGCTTCGGCATCGGTTTTAGCAAAGCCCTCTCCGAAGTCCGCACCGGCTGGCGTTCCATCTTCGCCAACCTGTGGCCGGTCTTGCTGATCGTGTTGGGCGTCCTTCTGATGCTCTACACGGAATAGCGCATCGGCGGAACACTTGGCCTTAGCGGCCGTCCGGCGCGTCCCTGGCTCCTCAACTGCAAGTAATTGGAAAGAATGGTAGGCTCGTCGGACTCGAAACCTAGACCTCCAGCTATTGCTTACTGTTCGACGAGCGTGATGCTGCCCAGCACCGGCTTCGCTTCCGACTCAGGCTCGCCCGAAGGCACGATCGTCAAACTCGGCTTTGCGCTCAACTTCCCTGCCGCCTGCAGCGTCTTCGCCACTTCCGTGACGTCAAAACTGAAGAACTTCGATGGCACCGTCCCCGAAGACGCCGCGCCTTCTTCGGTATGGTGCACGGCCCCGAAAAAGTTTAGCGCCCCGACGTAATAGGAAGCCGCTTGGGCCGGCGGAGTACCGGGCGGCAAGTCAAAATAAACATGGTAGAGAACGCCCGGCGACACGTCCGCGCGCAGGTCCCTGGCAACAACGAAGAGGCTCCTCTCAGGCGTCAGCGCAGCGACGCTCTGCGTCAGCGGCACAGCCCCAGTTTCCGGCGACTCGAGCGTGACGCTGACGGGCACTCTGTCGAGGGTCACCTGGGTAGCAGGAACCGTGGCCCGCTGTACCAGGTTGGCCACGGACGCCCGGACCGCTTCAGCTGTTTTTTTGCACGGCGGAACCTTTTCAAAAGCGTCGTAGGTGTAGCCAAGCTTCGCGAAATCCAACACGTCTCCGATCCTCATCACCACCTTGTAGTTGTTCTCGTCGGCGAACGTGAATGTCTGCGAGAGAAAGGCGGGAGCCGTGGGATTTGTCCGGCCGCCGCGATTCCAACTGGCCCAGAGACGGTCAATGTTGCAGTGGTGCATCCAGAACACCGGGTCGTCCGCGGCCCAGGGAATCTGTCCCATGTTCTGCGTATTGCCCACCAGCACGTGAACCGATCCGTGTACGGTGTTATCCGTATCCATGCAAAATCCCGGCACCGCACCTTGCGATTCGTACGTGCATTGCCCCAGGCAGCCAAGCCCCAGCGGGTTACCGGGCTGGCCCTTGTCGATCGGCTGTCCCGCGTTGACGTTCGGCTGCGGCGGCTGGTTGCGTTTGTCCACGAACAGAACGCTACGCGATACCCGAAATTCCGCTGGTATCACGCCATGCAGACTGGGATTGGGCGTCGAGTAGTTCCAGTAAGGAAGCGCGAAGGACTCATCGCCGGAAAACTTGCGGATCATGCGCTCGAAGTGAAAAACAAACATTCGGTGCCAAGGAAGAAAGAAGTCTTCGTTTTGGCCCGGACTGTGTGCTTGACACGTGTCCCACATAGCCGTGGCCAGGGTCTGGTTCGGGCTCGGTGTCGGGTATATACGGGCGAGCTCCGCCGATTTCGTGGTTGAGCCCTTGACGAAGTGCGTGTACCACTGGAACACCCAGTTAGTCGGCTCGCCCGCGGCGATGTGATTCATCATCTGGTCCACGCCCTTGGCATAGCTCTGAAGCATGAGTTTGCCCTGCGGCGTGTTCGCTTCATGCCGAACGAAAGGCGGGCTCGCTTTTGCGTATTGCTCAAACCACAGCCAAAAGGGAATCGCGGCCGTGCCGGCCACGAAGGTCCTGCGCGAAGAGCGTGACATTTGGAGTCTCCCGCAAAATGGTTTCCGAATGGGCGGGCCTTCGCCGGGATCATATACCTCCCGATTTACGTGTCAAGAAGAGAGTTTACGCGCATGCAACATATCTCGGCGACTCTCGAGACTATTGCTCCACCAGTTCGATGCGGCCGATCGCCGGCTTCGAACCCTCTGCAGGAGCGTGCGTCGCCTGGATAGAGATCGTCGTCGGCTCGCTTAGCAGGCGCTGCGATTCAAGCTTTCGTCCGAGTTCCGTGATGTCGTAGCTGCGGAACGATGCCCTCTTGGAATCCGTCGTGGAATCATTCGCCGCCGAGCCTTCGGTCATCACCTCGTTGAACAGGTTGAAGCTGCCCACATAGTGAGGATCATCCTTGCCGGGTTTTGCGCCCTCGGGCAAATCGAGATAAACGTGAAAGAGCACGCCAGGCGGCGCGCTCGCGCGCAAATCGCGGAGCACCAGATAAATTTTCCGATCCGGTGGAAGTTTGCGCAACCACAACCCGAGCGTGCCACCCGCTTCCTGCCCCACTGCGGGCGCGAGCGAAACCCGAGCCGGGAGCTTATCCAGCGGCACAGTTCCGTGGGCCGCCAACACCGTTTGCGCAGGGTTGATTGTGGTACCCGCCGCCAGCGCTGTCAGTAACGCCGCCATCGCGCGAAGAATCGCGCTCATCGCCAGAACTCCTGCGTACCCATTGGATTCCTACCCGAGCATACGCCAAATCGGGCACGCGACAGGAAGACAGAGAACGGGAAAGTCCGTCAAATTCCCAGACCACGACAGCATCGAAACGCCTCAAAATGCGCATCGGTCAAGAGTTTGTCCAACTGCAGTCTGCTCTCCTTCATCCCTGAAGGCCTGGTCGATGTACTCCCGCGAGCATGTTTAATAGCCAGCGAATTTTCATCTTTGTGAGAGAAGGATGTTCTTGCGCGGTGGCTGCGGGTTGTTAGTGGATGAAATTTCCGCCGACCAGATACATCTGGCCGCTATCCGTGGTGAACGCCAATCCGTTTTGTCCCCACCGGATCACATGTTGAGGGAAATCTGCGAACACATTGGGTATGGTTATGGAATCAACGAGAGCGCGAGTCGTCAGGTTGAAGGATTGGATGATGGCCGTGGTTCCCGTAGTGTTTACGAAGAAGGCCAAGTTGAGATTTGAATCGGGTACCATAGCGCTTGCGGCGTTCACGAAACTGGGGGCATTGGTGCCGGTTGCGGGATTGACGACCTGCCCGTCGTCTGCATAGACGAGCATTGTGACGGGATCAAAATGGATGCGGGCATTCTTTACGAGACCAGGGTAATCCGCTGTTAGTGATGCTCCGTTTGGAGTGACGGCAATCGTGTAGAAATCGTCGCCCGTGTCTTCGAGGTTTGCCGCGAAGAGCGAGGTCGCGTCGGAGCCCCATTGCAGGGAGTCGAACAGATTGGTCGTCGAACCGAAGCCAGGGATGGTCGCAGGCCTCGCAGTAGCGTCATCGAAAATAACCAGGCCTCCTTGCGCCGCCGGGCTCACGGGGGTAACGCCGAGCGAGACGGCGGTGGTGTGTGGCGCTCCCGGCGCGACTTGAAGATCGAGGGCGTAGTAGGGACCCCAGCGGGAATTGTCTCCGAGGCCGTAGCTGACGTCGGGCTGGAGAGTCGGCAGGATGAATCGTTGAACGGAATTGCTTCCGTCGATCGATGCATATAGGAATTGCTCGTCATCCGAAAGCGCGAGGTGATTTGGTTCGCTGCCCGCGAATTGTTCGCCGACGACAGTTGCCGAAACCGGATCGAGAACGGCGATGGTGTTCGCGAAGTTGTTTGCCGTCCCTGGAACCGAGAGGTAGATGACGTCGCGAACCGGATCGAACTTCAGATCCGCCGTGGGCTGATTCAGCACGGTCACCGCGAATCCTGAGCCTCCCTGACTGGTTCCGCCCGTGGTGCCAATGAAAAAAGTGGAGGGAGCGGAGGCGCCGCCACTGGAAGACGGATTGACGACGGTAACGCTTGCCGTGCCGGGCGCGGCGATGGCGCTCGCCGCGATTGTGGCGGTCAATTTCGAACTGGACACGAAAGTGGTGGCGAGTGCGGTGCCGTTGAATTGCACGGTCGCCGCAGGATCGAAAGCACTTCCGGTTACAGTGACAGTGAGTCCAGAACCGCCCGCAATCGCGGAACTGGGGAGCAACGTTGAAATCGTTGGCGCGTTCGGCGCGAGAACGGGTGGTGTGACCGGAACGGGGGGCGGAGTGAAGGTGAGAGGAGGGGCGGGGCTGACGAAGTTTCCGCCGATCAAGACGACCTGGCCATTGTCTGTGATGAATGCGAGACCATTTTGCGCCCAACGGATCAGACGGGTGGGATTCCCCGGAACGTTGGGGAGGCTGATGGAAGTGATCGGAGAGAAGTGGGGCAGGTCAAACGACTGGACGGATATTGGGCCGTTTTCGGATTGATTCTGACCGGCGAAGAAGGCCGTTCCAAGGCTCGAATCCGGAATCATCGCGGTCGCAAAGGGATCGAAGAGTGCGAATGCGGCGAAGGCACCCGACGGTACACCGTTCGAATCGACGGAGGGGCCTTCGTCGGAGTAGATGAGATTGGTGCCGCTGTCGAAGTGAATCCTGGCATTGAAAAACTCAAATCGACTTCCGAAGTTGTGATCCAGCGTGGCGCCGCTCGCATTGACCGACATCGAGTAGAAGTAAAAGTTGTCGTCGTAGGTGTCTGCCGCGAAGATCGTCGTTGCATCCGAGCCCCATTGGATGGTGTTGAAGACATTGCCGGTTCCCGACGCACCCGGAACTATTGTGGGGCGAGCGGTGCCGTCATCGAATATCGCGAGGCCCGCCCCGCCGGGGGTGCTTACGATGCCTGGGGTAATGCTGCCGAGTGCGACCGCAATGGTGTGAGGTGATCCCGGTGCAACTTGAAGGTCCGACGCAAGGAAGGTCGGGGAAGAAGGGCTAGTGCCGAGAGGAATTGTGAGGTTGTTTGCTAGCCCCGGCAGAGCGAAGCGTTGCACAGAGCCTGCGCCGTCAAGGCCGACATAAAGAAATTGACTGTCGCCGGATATTGCGAGGTGATTCGGTTTGCTCGCTGCAGGGAGCGGAATCGCGGAAGTGATCGTGAATGTCGACGGGTCCAGGACGCAGATGGTAGTTGGATTGGTCGGGGCGGACGCATTCACAGAGAGATAGAAGCGATTGTTCACTGGGTCGAAGACGATATCTTGCGTGGACTGATTCACGATGGTCATCGCGAAATTGCTCCCACCGGAACTACCGACGAAAAACGTCGACGGGCTGGATGCGCCTCCGTCGGCAATGGGATTTACAACGGTAACTTTGGCGGTTCCGATGACTGCTATGTCGGATGCAGTGACGGCGGCCTGAAGGCTAGTGTTCGAGATGAAGGTGGTTGTGCGAAGACTCCCGTTCCAATCGACGACCGAGCTTGTTTCGAACTTCGTTCCCGATATGGCGACAGTGAATGCCGCGCCGCCTGCAACGGCGGAACTTGGGGTCATCAGAGTGATGGTGGGAGGAGGAGGCATGATTGTGAATGCTGCGGGGGCGGAGGTGCCACCGCCAGGCGCGGGAGTCGAGACGGTCACGGAAGCGGTGCCTGGAGTGGCGATGTCGGCGGCGGTGATTGCGGCTTGCAGGCTTGTGCTGGAGACGTAGGTGGTGGTGCGAGGACTGCCGTTCCACTGAACTGTGGACGTGGAGACAAAGTTTGAGCCGGTGACGTTGAGGGTGAAGCCGGGTGTGCCAGCAAGTACGGCATTAGGGGCGAGCGATGCGATCGCGGGTACTGGGTTGTCGATCGTGAAAGTGAGAGCACTCGATGTGCCGCCGCCAGGCGCGGGAGTCGAGACGGTCACGGAAGCGATGCCTGCGGTGGCGATGTCGGCGGCGGTGATTGCGGCCGTCAGGGTGGTCGCGGAAGCGTAAGTTGTCGGGCGAGCGCTGCCGTTCCACTGGACGGTGGAGGAGGAGATGAAGTTAGAGCCGGAAGCAGTCACCGTGAGGGCGGGACCGCCCACGGTCGCCGTGTTGGGTGCCAGGGAGCTGAGAGATGGAGTTGGATTGCTGGGCGGATTGGACGAACCGCCGGAGCCACCACCGCAGCCCGCGCTCCATGCGAGACAGACCATGAAGATGAGGAAGAGCGAGATTGCGCCGATGCGCCGGGCGGAAAAACGAGAGGGTTTCGATCGCAGCAGTCGCAGCAAGAGAGCACACACCGCTGCTGCGGCGTTCGGGCCTGAAAGGCTCATCCCTACTCCTCATAACAGACCTGGTTGTTGAGGGTACGGCTATTTTAAGTGAGCAGATTATAACGAGAGGTCAGAGTAAAACTATAGGACTCGAGTATAACTTTGGTACTGTAACTTGCTGTTAAGGAAGAGTTGAGGACAGGTTCGTCGCTGTGCAGCATCTCCTAGGCATGCTAGAATTTCGATGACTGCACGCTATGCGCATTTGCCAGATACGTCTAGAATAGCAGCGGTAGAGCAGCTCGACCGGCTTTTTGACAGCAAAACCACCCCCTAATCGGCCCCCAGGCGGGAAAACCCGAACAGCGGTTGGTTGATTAAGCCGAATCGAGTCAACTCTTTAGGCTCGTAGCTCAGTTGGTTAGAGCGCCACCTTGACACGGTGGAGGTCTGGGGTTCGAGTCCCCACGAGCCTACCATTTACTTCCTTACAAATTCTAGTCCGGACTGCATAGTTTGATCCACTCTGATGAGCTGGAATCGAGGTTAGTCGATGCACGTAAGCATTGATGAGGCGTTGAAACGGAAATGCCCTCGGACGGCGTTGGGTGGTGTCACAGCGCAGGTGCAAGCGGAAGCGGCACCGGCCGATCTGCTCGCCGAGATGCAGGCGAGGGTGAGCGAGATCCTGAAGCTCGCGGAGCCGCGCAACGTCTTGGAATCGCCGGACATTGCCGCTACGCGGGCGGCATACAAAGCCTTGGGCAAGGATCCCGCGCGGTATCGCGGATCGGCAGAGGCGCTGTTGCGGCGCGTGATAGCTGGAAAAGGGTTGCCGCAGATCAATGCAGTCGTCGACGTGATCAATCTGGTTTCCGTCGAGAGCCGGCTTCCGGTCGGTCTGTACGACCTTGCTCATGTGAGCGGAGACATCGTGTTCCGCGCGGGACGCGCCGGTGAAACCTACAAGGGCATCGGCAAGTACGATCTGAACCTCGAAGGCTTGCCGGTCTTTTGCGACGCGCTCGGACCGCACGGAAGCCCGACCAGCGATTCGGAACGCACGATGGTTACCGCCGAGACAAAACGCGTCGTCGCGATTATCGTTTCGTTCGGCGGCAGCGGCCCGTTGGAGCCCTGGACGCAACGGATGATCGCGTTGCTGGAGCGCTACGCCTCAGCGCGAGAATGCGAAGTGTCGATCGTCGCTTAATTTATCGCGCATCGGATTCACGGCGCGATTTTATTGCGAAACCGGCTCCGCGAGCAGTTCTCCTTCGGCCAGAGAGCGATCCTTGAAAAATCCGCGAGCGGCTAGCAGTTCGGCGTTGAGCACGGCCGCGCCAGCGGCGCCGCGGACCAGGTTGTTTGATAGCAGCGTCAGCTTGATGTCGAGCAGCGGGCATTCGCGCACTCGGCCTACTACTGCGGCCATGCCGTTGCCTGCGTTTGCGTCGCGTCGCGGCTGCGGGCGATTCTCGTCATCGAGCACGTGGACTGGATGACGCAGGGCCGACGGCAGTGACGCGAGCTCCGGGCTGACTTCAAAACTCCGCAGCACTTCGCGGACCTCCTCCGTCGAAGCAATCTTCTTCAAGCTGACGCTGATGCATTCGAGATGGCCTTCCAGAACCGGCACGCGATTGCAGTGCGCGCTGAGACCGAGGCCGGCATCGACAAACCTTCTGCCATCCCATTTGCCGAGCAGCTTTTGCGGCTCCGATTCCAGTTTTTCCTCTTCGCCGCTGATGAACGGAACCACGTTGCCGTGGATGTCCATCGAGGCGACGCCCGGATAGCCTGCGCCGGAAACAGCCTGCATGGTGACCACGAAAATTTTCTCGAGGCCGAAGGCGTCGGCTAGCGGCTTGAGCACCAGAACGAGTCCCGCGGTGGAACAATTCGGATTGGTGACGATGAATCCCGTGTCGTAGCCGCGAAGTTTTTGCTGCAAAGGAATCGCCTCGAGATGCGCGGCGTTGACCTCGGGAATCAGCAAAGGCACGTCGGGATCCATGCGGTGATTTCTGGCATTGCTGACCACCGGGTAGCCGGCGCGCGCGAAGTCTTCTTCCGCGGATCCCGCGACCGAGGAATCCAGCGCGGAGAACACGAAGTCACAATCCAGCGAGGGGTCGAGACCTTTGATGATGAGATCGCGCGCCGCTTCGGGAATCGGCGTGTCGAGATGCCACCGCGCGGCCTCGGCGTACGATTTGCCAGACGAACGCTCGGACGCGGCAACTTCGGTCAGCTCAAACCACGGATGATCGGCGAGCAGTTTCACGACGCGCTGGCCGACCAGGCCTGTTGCACCGAGTACGCCGGCCCGCCACTTCCGGGACATACTCGCGGGCAGCGGGCTCGCGTGGATGGAAACTTCGATCGACGCGTTGTTTGACCCCTGCTCGCTCATGCCGCACCTTCCTGCTTGCCCTGCTGCGAACGGGAATTCGGGCGCCGGGACAAGCCGATACGCGTTCCGCGAGCCTGCGGCTTGAAGGTGTTGCGCACCCACACCGTCATTTCGTTTTCGGCTGCGAGTGGCAGCACGTGCGGGTGCAAAACCTTGGCCCCGCTGGCCGCCAGCGCGTGCGCTTCGTCGTAGCTGAGATCGTGCAAGAGTCTGGCTTGCGCGGACTCGTTGGGATTTGCGGTGTAAATGCCGTCTACGTCGGTCCAGATCACCAGTTCGTCGGCGTCCACCACGTGAGCGATGATCGCGCCGGAAAAATCGGAACTGTTGCGACCGAGCGTGGTGATGCGGCCGTCGGGAGTCGCGCCGATGAACCCGGTGACGACCGGGACGACGCCGTCTTCGAGGAGCGGCACCAGCAGGTCGCGCCCACGGCGCCTGGTTTGTTCCAGATGGGGCTTGGCGTCGCGGAATGTGTCGCAGGTAAGAACAAACTCGGAAGACGATACGGGAACGGCAGCAACGCCGGACTGCTCCAGCGCGGCGGCGAAAAGGCGCGCGCTGAAGCGTTCGCCAAAAGACGCGAGGCGGTCGAAAAGTTCCGGCGCAGCCGCGACGTAATCGTGTGCCGGAACCTCGTGAAGGAGATCGCGGCCGAGCGAGTCAAGCTCGTAAGAAACGCGATCGTGCTCTTCCGCATCGAGCGCCAGTTCGTCGAGAACGCCGTGGTGCAGCCGGAGAACAGCTTCCGCCTCGGCGCGCGCGTGCTGGTTTTTGCGTTCGGCAAGCAGCTGCGCGATGGCGAGAAGCCGATCGGTGACGCCCTTCATCGCGGAGACAACCACGACGACTTGCGATGCTCCGGCAACGGGCCGGACCAGGCCGGCGGCGTGCAGCATGCGCTTGGCACCGAGTAACGAAGTGCCGCCAAATTTAAACGCGACGACCGCCTGGCCCCCGCGAGCCAAACCGCTCGACTCGCGACCCCTGGGGATCGCAACTACATGACCTAGTTGCGGGGATAAGTCACCCTCCGCGACTGCTGCTTCTGCTTGAACGTGTTCGGAACTCATGGCCGCTCCCTTGTCTGTTACCGCTGGAGCGACTCTGGAGGGGGCTTAAAAGAAGAAACCCACCGCCAGTTCGCTTCGGCGGTGGGTTGGAAACTTTGTTTCGCTTGCTAGTTTCTCCACTCGCCGGTAGCGGTAATCGTCGACGTAGTCGTAGTCGAAATAATCGACGGCGACGGCATCGAGGAGGTAATGCGCTTAGCGGCGATGGACGAAATCATGTCGCAAGCAAGATACCACGAGGGTGGCTGGCGGGAAAGTGAAAATTTTGAAACTCCAGGGATACCGTGCCGTAGGAGCCACGTTAGGGATTTCTGGTTAACATAGTGTCGCCCACCCCCCACCTTTTTTGTAAGTGCGGATTCTAAAGGACTTTAAGTCCAATGTTTTTGTAAGTGCGGATTCTACGGCACTTACGGGCGAGTTTCTCGGAAGTGCGGATTCTAAAGCGTTTAGCTTCCAATTTCGCCCTGCCTCTTGCGTCTTTCAGGACCCCACGATGTAACGGCGCGCCGTTCCGAACGTGGCACCCCGTGCGGGTCCACGGTCCGTTTTTACGCGCGCCAAGATTGTAGCACGCCATTCTTGCCAGAACCGCCTTCGTAGTTTTAGTACTATATATCAAGTTATTGAAAATAGGCTAGTTAATGGCGCGACTTTTATTTTGGAGAGGGGTTTAACCAGGCAAGGGTTGCTGGGCGCTAGGCGCCTCCGGGGTAACTAAAACGATTGGAAAGGAACTGGTATGAAACCCATGAAGTGGCTCGGTGCAATTTTGGTGCTCGCAATGATGGTCGTGGCTTCCGGTTGTGGCGGAGGGGCGTCCAACTCGTCGTCTGCTTCCGCGCAGCAGGAGAGTGGCAGCGTATTCGTGAACGGTACAGACGCTCCTTTGCCGAGCGTGCTGTCCTTTCAAGTGGACGTCACCGGCATGACGGTATCGGACGGAACCAACCCGCCGGTATCGGTGCTGAGTGGAACGCAAACCATCGACTTCGCGAAGCTGAACGGATTGCATACCTTGCTGGATATCAACACGATTCCAGCGGGAACGTACACCAGCGTGACGGTGACGCTGGCCAATCCGGAAATCGTGTATTTGAACGTAACGAACCCGCAGACGACTCCTCCGACGCGGCCGACGGTCACAACGCTCAATGGAACGTCGACGCCAGCGGTCACGCTGACGCAGTCGTCGGTGACCATGAGCCTCAGCAATCCGTTGACGGTGAGCGCAGGCGACATCATCGGCTTGTCCTTTGACTTCGACTTGCGGGACTCGATCCAAGTCGATTCCAACGGGAATTTCACCGGCGTGGTAAATCCCACATTGAACCTGAACGCGGTCACGCCGAGCGACTCCAACGCCTACATCGATGACTTCGTGGCCGGCGTCGTCAGCGCCACGGGGACAAGTTCGTTCCTGATTCAAGGACCGCACGGACATCAGTTCACGGTGAATGTGAATGACCAGACCGAGTGGGAAACCAACGAAAGCATCAGCAACCTGACGAGCACTTCGATCGTGGAAATTTCGGGCACGATCGATGCGACGTCGGGCGCGATTCTGGCAGACACGGTTGCGATCCTGTCACAGAACAGCTTCTATGCAGGCGGGTTGATTACGTACGTTGATCCGGCGACAGGCGCAGCGAACGATTTCGATCTGTATGTGCGAGACGTGCTGCCGTCGGGAACAGGTTTCCAGTCAGGGCAGATCTCCACGATCGACCTGAACGGAACCGAAAATTACTTCATCTACTGGTGGCACAACAAGTTCACCAGTTTCCTGTTCAACTCCAGCCTGCTCGTACCAGGGCAACACGTGAGCATCGGCGGGCCGTTCACCAACGGCGCCGTCACTGTGCAGCGCGTTGTTTTGCGGCACGAAGGGCACAACGGAGCATGGGTCATCGGCAGCACGGACGTGGGAGCAAGCACCTTCCAGTTCAACTCCAATGGGCTGGCAGGCGTGTTGTTCAATGGACCGATTACCGTGTATTGCACACCGTTTACGGTGTTCAAGGGCGGGTTGACGGGCCTCAGCAGCTTGACTGGCACCGCGGCGATGAATTTGCGCGTTGTCGGTCTGGTGCTGAAGGATCCCATCAGCGGGCAGCCGGTGTTCGTGGCGCATAGCGTGGAGCAGCTCACGAACTAACGAAGCAAGATAAAGACAAAGGCGGCCACTCCGTGGGTTGGAGTGGCCGTTTTTGTTGTCCGCAGACTTCGCCCTGCGCTACAGGTGTTGCTACGTTTCGAACAGGAGGCTGGAGCAGGTGAGGCCGGACTCAGCTTTTTGTAACTCGGAGATGTCGAGCAGGGTTACGTGGAAGCCGGCGGCTTCGATTCGCGCGCGGGTTTGCGGGAAGGAAGTGGGAAAGATCACCGTGTCGCCCAGAGCGAGGGCGTTGGCGGCGTGGGGTTCTTCGGGCGCCACGTCGACCCATTCGTAGCGGTCGAAAAGCGTTGAGTCAAACCAGGCGATGTTGGCGAGCAGATAGTTTCGTCCCAAATAGGTGACTGCAGATTTCAGGTGCAGGCAGCCGGAGACGGGCACGGCGATCACTTTGTAATTGTATGCACCGACGATTGCGGCGAGTTGGCGTATGCCTTCGGGATTCGTGCGCTTCGTGAGGCCAACGTAGAGCGTGCGTCCGATGCGGAGGACGTCGCCGCCTTCGATTATGCCGGGTGCGGCGATGTACGCGAGCTTTCGGAATGGCGTGAGCGCTTTGGCGAGAGAGGCTGCTTCCGGGCGGCGTGATTCCGTGCCGAGTGGAAGAATTACGGCAAGCTCGTCGAGGACGATGGCGGGATCTTCGACAAACATGGAGTCCGGAAGATCAGGCTCGGCGGGGAGCGAATGCACGCGCGCGCCAAGTTTTTCGAGAAGCTGTTCGTAAGCGCGGTGCTGATCGCGGGCTTTGGAAAGATCGATCGGTTCACGTTTGACGAAGGTGAGCTCGCAATTCACGATAGCAGAACTGACGGCGCGAGTGATTGCGGTAAGCATCGTCAACGAAGGAGTTTACATTAGAAAAGTTGCTGGTGCGAAGACGGGGAAGTGCAGGCGCAAGTGCGAATGGACCGGTCTAAAGACCGGCCATTACAACGATTGAACGACTGAGCGCCAGCAGATAGACTTTCGGTCGCACAAACGAAGGAGTAGGACCAATGAGGGCATGGCGCAGAGCGTGCGGGGCGGCGACAGCAAGCTTGCTGATTCTAAGCACGAGCGGCAGCGTGAACGCGGGGCCGCGCGGACAGAAAATGGAGGCGGCGGTCGACGAGGTGTTCGAGGACCTGACCGCGCCCGGTTCGCCGGGATGCGCGTTGGGCGTGTACCGCGACGGGCAAATGACCTATGCGAAGGGCTACGGCCTGGCGAACGTCGAAGAAAATGTACCCATTACCCCCAGGTCGGTGTTTGACATCGGATCGACGTCGAAGCAATTCACGGCGGCGAGCATTCTGCTGCTGGAGAAGCAAGGCAAGCTTTCGATCAACGATGATGTGCGGAAATATTTGCCGGAACTCCCCGACTACGGCAGCAAGATCACCATCCTGCATTTGCTGAACCACACCAGCGGGCTGCGCGACTACCTGACATTGATGGATCTGGCGGGAATTCACACCGACAGCGTGACGACCGATGAAGACGCGCTGGCACTGATTACCAGGCAGAAGGCGCTGAATTTCGCGCCGGGCAGCGAGTGGTTGTACAGCAACACCGGATTTTTCCTGCTGTCGGTGATCGTCAAGCGTGTGAGCGGGAAACCGCTGCGTGAATACGCGGCGGAAAATATTTTCAATCCCTTGGGAATGGCGCATACGCAATATCGCGACAATCACACTTCGCTGATTCCAGAACGCGCGCTGGCCTACAACCCGACCGAAAAGGAGGACGGGTATAGTTTGAACGTTTCTTATTTCGAGCAAACCGGCGATGGCGCGGTACACACCTCCGTCGAAGATCTGCTGAAGTGGGATGAAAATTTTTACACCGGCACGATCGGCGGGAAAATATTTCTGGCGGAACTCCAGGACCCGGGAAAGCTAAACAGCGGAAAAACTTTGGACTATGCAAAAGGCCTGCGCGTCGCCGACTACCGGGGCCTGCACTCCGTGCGGCACGGAGGTTCGTGGGGTGGGTACCGAGCGGAATTGTTGCGATTCCCGGACCAACATTTTTCCGTGGCCTGCCTCTGCAACCTCGCGAATGCCAATCCTTCCCGGCGGGCGAATGAAGTTGCGGACGTATATCTCGGCAGCCTGATGAAGCCGAGAGACCCGAAGAAAGAATTGAACGACGCCAGGAAAAAGGAAAACAATACAACGTGGCTCACGACCGAACAATTGCAAGCGTACGCAGGCGACTACTGGGGAGCGGAACTAGGCGTGACCTACCGGCTGGGAATTGTGGACGGAAACTTGAAGCTTGCCGCGGTATTGGACCGCGCCGGATTTCCGCGGACCAACAATTTTTCGCCCAATGAATTGCGTCCGGCGGGCACCGATCAATTCACGATCGGTGGTGACGGTGTCATGATGAAATTCAAGCGGATCGGCAGCGGCGCGCCCTCGGAGTTCGAATTGGATGCAGGGCGAACGACGGGCGTGATCTTCTTGCGCTTAGCAAGCGAGCGATAGCCGAACGCTCACGGCCAGGGCGTTAACGGGCTTTGCGCGAAATGACCAATCCAGAGCCGGGTGATGGCTGCTCCAAGCAGCATTCCCGCGACGATCAACGCAATCACGCCTATGGTAATCCAGAGATCGGACCTGCCTGCGCCCGCGGCCTTTTCCACTTGATGAACTTTCCCGTTGGAGCCGCTCGCGGTTACGACCAAGGCAGCTATCGGACCCTCTGCAAACTCCGTCGGCACGATCAGGCAGTAGCCCCTGCGTGGAACCGTCTCAATGTACAGCGGTCGATCCGAGGAATCCCCCAAAGCCTGGCGAAGCTTGTTGACCGTGGTGTTGACGTTAGCGTCGTAATTGACCTGCGATTCCGCCGGCCATAAGCGCACGCGCAGTTCTTCCCGAGTCACCACCTCGCCTTGCTTTTCAACCAAGGCGATCAGTACCTGGTAGACCTTGCCTTGTAGCTTGAGCCGGATACCGTTCTTGGTGACTTCCTGCCGCTGCTGGTCGACTTGGAATGGCCCGAAGCGGATATACCGCGAAGGTAGCTGTAGCATCCGGCCGGCACTTTGGGCCGCGTCATGTTCGATCATGGAACCTAGGTCAGTGGTCATACACCCCACCTTTATGCTGATAGACGTTCGACGCGAAGAAGCGTTTTTCAGAAATACGAAATATTCATGAAAAAGTTTCTGTTCATCCGACGGCTTCGGGAGGATACCGGGCCTGGAAACACTGAAAAAGCGCCAATTTGAGCGGCTAGCATGTCGGTCCAATTTGGCGTGATTTTACAAATTGTAGACAACTACTTGCTTCAGCCAGCGTTCGCGAGGTTATTGCGATGCCGGGGTGGCACCCGCGGCAGACAACACCGCGATCTCGACATTGGAGGGATAGCGCTTCGACCGAAAGATACGCTGCGTGGCCTTCTGATAGTCGCCGTCCTTTGCCTCGAAAATGTTGGGCACAAACTTTTGCGGGTTCCGATCGTAAAGCGGGAACCAGGTGCTCTGCACCTGCACCATGATGCGGTGACCCTTCTTGAAGACGTGGTCAGCGGTATGCAGATCGATGGTGAACGGAGTCACTTCATTGGGGGTGATGGGCTCGGGCTTTTCGAAGGAGTTGCGAAAGCGCCCGCGAAAGATTTCGTCGGCGATCATCAGTTCATAGCCGGAGAGTTTCCAGTCCTGCGCAACTTTTTCCGGATAGACGTCGATTAATTTTACGATCCAGTCGCTGTCGCTGCCGGAAGTAGAAGCGAAGAGTTTGGCGGTGACCTGGCCGGCGAGAGTGACATCATCCGTGAGCGTGTCGGTTTGCCAGGTGAGGACGTCCGGGCGTTGATCGACGAAGCGCTGATCCTGCACCAGCCAGGTGTACCAGCTGCCAGGATGATCTTCGGGATAGGTCATGTCCACGGGGCGATGGCGATAGGGGACAGGGTGAGCAGGATCGCTGACGTAAGCGTCGAAGGCTTCGTCAGTGGCCGTTTGCGATGCTTCAAAAGAAATTTTGCCGTCCTCGCGAAAATAAAGATTGCGCGTTTTCGCTTCGCGCGGCGGCCAAGAATCGAACTGGGTCCAGACGTCGCTCCCGGTCTGGAACAGCAACGCCTCTTTGAGCGGAAGCTTTCCCTTATCTTTCAGCCAAAACGCGAACCAAGGCGCTTCGATTTTCTGGCGAAAGTAGACGCCGGTATCGCTGCCAAACGGTATTTCGCCCAGGGACGATCCGTTGCTGTGGCCCCAGCCGCCGTGATTCCAGGGTCCCGCCACCAGATAATTCAGGTTTTTCTTGTCCACTTTTTCCAAGCGTTCGTATGTGGATGTCGGACCGTAGAAATCTTCCTGGTCCCACCATCCGGCGACGTTGAGATTAGGAACGGTCGGCTCTTTCAACCCGTAAGCGATGGCATGGTGTTTCCAGAAATCGTCGTAGTTGGGGTGCGCGATGAAATCGTTCCACGTGGGAATTGAACCGTGGAAATATCTCGCGTTTGCATTCGAAAGAATCCCCAGGCGGAGATAAAACTCGTAGGTATCGAAGCGGTCGAACGGGAAACTGTAATTTTCGTTGGAGGTTTCGAGCAGTGGCGCGTACTCGAACGCATAGCTGAGGCGAAACGCGCCATTGTGAAAGAAATCGTCGCCGAGGAAAACGTCACCCATACAAGCTTGCTCGGAAACGGCTTTCAGCGCGGGGTGCGGGTTGATCATGCCCATGGTGACCAGAAAACCATCGTAGGAAATGCCGTCGAGGCCGACGCGGCCGTTGTTGTGCGCCACATTTTTGACCAGCCAATCGATGGTGTCGTACGTGTCGGTGCTTTCGTCCACACCTTTCGGATCGACAGGGTCATGAATGGGCCGCAGCATGACGAATTTTCCTTCAGACGCGTAACGGCCGCGAATGTCCTGGAAGACGAAGATATAGCCGTCGGGCATCATGGCGTCGTAGCGAGACAACATCTGGCTGTAGCCGCCGTTCGCGCCGGAAATTCCGTATGGCGTGCGTTCGAAGAGCATCGGCAGCGGCTGGCTGGTATTTTTGGGTGTGTAAATCTCGGTGTGCAGCTTGGCGCCGTCTCGCATCGGGATCATGACTTCGATCTTGTCGAAGAGGACGATATAGTCGCTGGCCATTTGTTGCGCGGGTATCGCCAGCGGAATGAAAACCATCGTGACGACGGCGAGCGAATATCTGAGTCCCAGTGCGAAGCGTTTACCACGCATGCATTTCCGCCTTTACTGTGCGATAGGACCCGTGTGGATTCCATCGGTGAGATCGAAGGTGGCGCCGACGGTGCCGACAACGCAGTCGTGCCGGCTCAGCCCGAGTCGTTGCCGCAGGCGATAGACGCTTTCGATGCCGGTGCAGTGCGCCCCGAGAATTTGCACGATCTGAAATTCCTTCAGCTTGTCCGCGGTCCAATTCAACTGCTCGTCTTTGGCATTGTAGAGGTGAAATCCGCCGATCGCCGCATCCACGGGTGCGGGGCGAATGAACTTTCGCGCATACTCCAGCGTGTTGATGAGCCCGGCGTGGCCGCAGCCTGCCAGCAAAATCAGCCCGCGCGACGTGTTGAAGATCAGCGATTGATCGTCGGGCACATTGTCTTCCACCCAAGCGCCGCCTTCGGCAACTTCGACGCCGGCGCCATAGTTTTTTTCGGGATAAACGCGCGGCACGGGTCCGGTAAGCCATACGCCGGGGAAAATTTCGTCGGGTTTGTCGTGCTCGATGAATTTGCCGCCGGTCGCCTCGTATTCTTTCTTCATCGCAATCATCGGATTCGTGTCGCGGCCCCGGCGTTCGAAGAAAATGCCTTTCGCTACGTGCACGCGAGACAGCGCGGCGGGATTGCGCTTCGCAAATTCGCGGCGCAATGTCATCAACCCGGTCGTATGGTCGTCGTGAAAATGACTCAGAATCACGTCTTGCACGTCACTGAGATCGACTTTCAGTTCCTTAGCATTTTCCAGCACGGTGTTCGGCCGCGCGCCGGTATCGAAGAGGATTTTTCTGCCATCCTCCTCGACCAGTGCGGCAAAACCCCACTCGCCAATACCTTCGTCGGCAAGCATGGTGGAGAGAATGGTGATTTTCAATGCATGCACTTCCGGCCGCGCGTCGGCAGCGGCGGAAACTGGCTGAGATTGGCCGCGCACGCCGGCGCTGGCGAAGAACGTAAGCGCAAGTACCGCGAAAAACAGTCGCAAATGTCTGGTCACCATTCTCCCTTCAGCAACCGCTGGATGTCCGAATGCGCGCAATAGCATACAACCTAATCTAGCCGCAATTCGCTGCGTCTGATAAACTGTACGTTGCTCGACCGCACCTGAGAATAAGGAGATTCGCCCGGGCTGCTGGTTGTTTCGGCAGCTATTTTTGTCTTTGCTTCGCGCACAGCGCGGAGCGGCAATTCACGGCAACGCCACACATGAGCCAAAATATTCGCAACATCGCCATTATCGCCCACGTTGACCACGGCAAGACCACGCTAGTTGACGCCATGCTGCGTCAAAGCGGAATTTTTCGCGCCAACCAGGAACTCGTCGAGCGCGTCATGGACTCCAACGACCTGGAGCGCGAGCGCGGCATCACCATCCTCGCAAAAAACACCGCCCTCTTTTTCCACGACACCAAAATCAATATCGTCGACACTCCCGGCCACAGCGATTTCGGCGGCGAAGTGGAACGCGCCCTCCGCATGGTGGACGGCGTCGTGGTGCTTGTGGACGCCAGCGAAGGCCCGCTACCGCAGACCCGCTACGTGCTTCAGAAAGCGCTCGCGGCCAAGCTGCCTCCGGTCATCGTGCTCAACAAGATTGACCGCGTCGATGCACGCGCGGCCGAAGTCCTCGACGAAATCTACGATTTATTTATCGATCTCGACGCCACCGAAGACCAACTCGACTTCCCGGTGGTGTACACCAACGCTCGCGATGGCGTGGCGCATCGCAAAATCGGTGACGACTCGAAAGATCTTCTGCCGCTGTTCGAGACCATCGTCAAGTCCATTCCCCCACCACCAGGCGATCCCGATGGCGTTCTGCAAATTCAAGTGATGAACCTGGACTACAGCGAATTCCTGGGCCGCATCGCCATCGGCCGCGTCTTCAACGGCACCATTCGCCGCGGCACCGACGTGGGCATCAGCAAGCTCGACGGCAAGCTCGCCTCCACGCGCATCACCAAGCTCTACACCTTCCGCGGCCTCGAACGCGACGAAGCCGAGACCGTCGTCGCCGGCGACCTCGTAGCCATCGCCGGAGTCGAAGGCATCCAGATCGGCGAAAGCATTGTCGACCTGAATAATCCGCAGCCACTCGAGCCGCTGCTGATCGACGAACCCACGCTGGCCATGATTTTCACCGTAAACAGCAGCCCGCTCTCCGGCAGAGAAGGCAACTACCTCACCTCGCGCGATTTGCGCGATCGCCTGCAGAAAGAACTTCTCACCAATGTTTCCATTCGCGTCGAAGACACCGAAACTCCGGAATCGTTCCGCGTCCTCGGCCGCGGTGAACTGCAACTCGCCATCCTGATCGAAACCATGCGCCGGGAAGGGTTCGAGCTCATGGTCGGCAAGCCCGAAATCGTGGTCCGCACCGAAAGCGGCAAAAAACTCGAGCCGCTTGAGCGCCTGGTCATCGACGTTCCCGAAGCCTTCATCGGCATCATCCTGGAAACCACCGGCACTCGCCGCGGCGAAATGCTCAAGATGAGCAATCACAACTCCGGCCGCGTGCGCATGGACTTCAAAATCCCGTCGCGCGGGCTGATCGGCTTGCGCAGCCAGTTGCTCACCGACACCCGCGGCACCGCGTTAATCCATTCCATTTTCGACGGCTGGACCGACTACGCCGGCGAAATGGCGCTACGCCCCACGGGCGCGCTCGTTGCCGATCGCTCCGGACCATCCACGGCCTTCGCGCTGTGGAACATCCAGGAGCGCGGCGAACTCTTCATCGGCCCGGCCATCGAAGTCTACGAAGGCATGATCGTCGGCGAAAATTCCCGCGAGCAGGACATGGACGTCAACGTCACCAAGGAAAAGAAGCAGACCAACATGCGCTCGTCCAGCGCCGACGAAGCCATCCGCCTGATTCCGCACCGCGAATTAAGTCTCGAACAAGCCATCGAATTCATCGCCGACGACGAGTTCGTCGAGATCACGCCAAAATCCATCCGCCTCCGCAAAAAAGTCTTGCAGGCCAACAGGCGCCCGCGCCGCTGGCAAGAAATTCGCGCCAGCCACGAAACCGCCAAGTAGCACAGGATTCTGTTTACCCCTGGCCTCGAAGGGTCCTGTGCCAACATTCAAGGAATCTAGCCGGGCCTCCGTCATTCACTTGTAGGGGCGCAGCACCGCTGCGCCCCAGCTTGCCCAGACGCAAAATCTCAAGCACAATCGTTTTTCCGTCTTATTCTCCACGCCTTATATTCTCGACGCCTTATGTAGACGCCGGGCTTCAGCCCGGCGTCCCCGCCTCCCCCATTCCGGCACGTGTAATGTTTCGCCACCCCATGAACCCCCACAATTCCCCTTGACACTATGGCGTCATACGATATAGTTGCTTGCGACGCAGTCCGCCACCCCGAAAGAGCGCCCATGCCCAAAGCCTCCGAACCAACCTCACCCCTAACCCCCGCCATGTTTCACGTCTTGCTGGCGCTGGCCGGCGATGACCTCCACGGCTACGCCATCCTGAAAGAAGTCGCACTACGCACGGGCGGCGAGGTCCGGCTAAGCACCGGCACGCTCTATGGAATCATCAAGCGCCTGCTCAATGATGGGCTCATCGCCGAGCGCCGCGAACGCCCCGCCGCAATCCACGACGACGAGCGCAGGCGTTATTACCGCCTCACCCCCAAGGGCCACGACGTCGCCGCAGCGGAAGCAGCGCGGCTGGAAAAAGTTGTCGCATTGGCCCGCTCGCGGCGGCTTCTGAAACGAACTCAAACAGCCTAGCCATGCCGCACGCCATCCATCACCGCGACTGTCATCCCGAATCCCCGCGCTTTTTCCTGCGTGGTGAGGGATCTGCTCTCGAAATCTTGAACCACGCCGTACAGCGGGAAGTGGGTGCCCCAGGTTCGCTTTTTGAACCTGGGTCTTGGGATGATCGATCCACCGCTTGGAGCGATCGATCAACCACCCCGAACGAACGCTGACGAGGAGAGCCCCATGTCCAACCTAAAACCACAATCCAACAAACACCTCCGTCTCCTCCTCCGCCTCCTGCCCGCCGAATTTCGCGGCGACTACGGCCCCGAGATGGAGCAAGTCTTCGCCGAGCAGCGCGCCGAAGCCGCCCGTCATGGCGACAAAATAGGCATCTGGCGCCTCTGGTGGGAAACCGCGAAAGGAATCTTCACCACCGCGCCGCGAGAGCATCTCGCAATGCTCCGCCAGGATTCAGGCTTCGCGCTGCGCATGATGCGCAAGAATCTCGGCTTCACCGTTGCGGCAATCATCGTCCTCGGCCTGGGCATCGGAGCAAACACCGCGATCTTTAGCGTCGTCAACGCCGTCCTTCTCAAACCTCTCCCCTACGAACATGGCGAACGCCTGCTGATGCTGAACCAGCGCACCGCGAGCGGCGCCGGGGTCGGTCGTTCCTCCGTGCCCGAACTCAACGACTACCGCCGCCAGAATCGCAGCCTCGACGGCGTCGTCGAATACCACAACATGCAGTTCATCCTGCTCGGCCGCAGCGAGCCCGAACGCGTCGAAACCGGAGTCGTCTCCTGGAATTTCTTCGACCTCTTCGGCGTTAAACCTCTCGCCGGCCGCATGTTCGAGCCCAATGATGAAAAATCCGGCGCCCCCGCGGTTCTGTTGCTCAGCTACGAATATTGGCAGCGCAGCTTCGGCGGCGATCTGTCCGTCGTCGGCAAAGTATTCCGCATGAACGACAAGCCTCACACCGTAATCGGCATCCTGCCGCCGTTTCCGCAATACCCTCAGGAAAATGACGTCTACATGCCCTCCTCGGCCTGCCCTTTCCGTTCCGACCCCGATACGATTGCCAACCGCCAGGGCCGCATGCTGCGCCTCTTCGGCCGCATGAAACCCGGCATTAAGCCCACGCAAGCGCAAGCGGACCTCTCAACCGTCGCGGCATCGATGCAACACGAATATCCCGACGACTATGCGAAGGACACTGTCGCAAAAATGGAAGTGACGCCGCTGAAAACTGAGCTCACTCGCGACGCCAAGCCCACCATGCTGTTCCTCTTATGCGCGGCGGGGTTCGTACTCCTGATCGCCTGCGCCAACGTCGCCAATTTGAATCTGGCGCGCATGGTCCGCCGCGAACGCGAGATGGGCTTGCGTGCCGCCATGGGCGCAGGCCGCGTGCGATTATTCCGCCAGTTGCTGACGGAAAGTTTTCTCCTCGCCGTGGGTGGCGGCCTTCTCGGCTTGTTCCTCGCGACGAGTGGCTTGCAGCTCCTCACCGCCTACGTCGCACGGTTCACGCCCCGCGCGCATGAAGTTCACATCGACGCACAGGTACTCTTCTTCACCTTGGCCATCGCCGCCCTGGTAAGCATTATCACGGGAACCGCCCCCGCTTTAAGCCGTCGCCAGGATCTCCTCACCTCGCTAAAGGAAGGTGGAACGCAAGCCACGCTCGGCTCGGCCGGTGGCAAAACTCGCAGCGCCTTGATCGTCGCGCAAGTCGCCGTCTCCTTCCTTCTGCTGATCGGCGCGGGCCTCACCGTCCGCAGCCTGATCAATCTGCAGCGCGTGAACGCCGGTTTCCACCCCGAAAATGTCTTGACCATGCAAATCAGCCTGGACTTCACCAGGTACATGGACCAAGGCATGGACGGGTCCAACCGAAAGATGCTCGCCTTTGCCGATTCGCTCCTCGAAAAAATCCAGGCCATGCCGCAGGTGACCTCCACCGCGATTTCGGGCGAATTTCCTCTCGACAAGTCGCCCGCGTTCAACAATCAATTTGTGGTCGAAGGCCGGCAGAGTGACGCTTCCGACGCCAAGCCGACGGCGGAATTCAACACCGTAAGCCCCGACTATTTCCGCACCCTCGGCATACCCATTTTCAGCGGACGAACCTTTGACGGACGGGACCGCCCCGACAAACCGCGCGTTGCCCTTGTCAACCAGACCCTGGCACAACGTTATTGGCACGGCCAGGACCCGATTGGCCAGCGCATCACGTTCGACGATGGGAAGACCTGGACGCAAATCGTCGGTGTTACCGGAGACGTGCGAGAACGCAGCCTCGATCAGGCGCCTACCGGCTTCATCTATGTTCCTTATGCCCAATATCCTCAGATGGCGCCCAGCCTGATCGCAAGGACCCAGGGTGATCCCATGAACATCGCGCGCGCCGCAGTCCAGCATTTGTACGAAGTCGATCCCAATCAGCCCGCTGGCCGCATTCAATCCATGGAGCAAGTCCGCGCCGATTCCATCGTCGCCCCGCGCCTCACCGCGAATCTCCTCGGCTTGTTTGCGCTGCTAGCGTTAGCGATCGCCGCAGCCGGAATCGGCGGAGTCATGGCCTTGTCGGTCAGCCAGCGCGTCCACGAAATCGGCGTGCGCATGGCCATTGGCGCTCGCCCTTCCGAAATCGTACTCATGATTCTCCGCCAGGGAATGATCTTAGCCGTGGTCGGTGTAGCCCTGGGCGCGGCAGGCGCTCTTGCCCTCACGCGCGCATTGAAAAGCTTCCTCTTCGGCGTAACGCCGACCGATCCAGCGACATTTGGCCTGGTCGCCGCGGTCCTGGCCGCCGCCGCCCTCGCCGCCTGCTACATCCCCGCCCGCCGCGCCGCGCAGATAGACCCACTACGCGCTTTGCGCACGGAGTAACCGTCGGCTGACGTTCTATACAACGTATACAACGCCACTGTCATTCTGGACCGGCTCTGTATTTGAATAGCAGTATGACCGCGTTCAATTAGTGCTTAGCGTGGACAACATGAACGCCAAGGTGTCCGGGCGCGAGTTCTTGAACGGCGCGGCCGAACCTGGACGCGATCTCCTCGAAACTAATGTCTTCGATGGCACAAAATCCGTGCGCGCGAAGAATCGCTGCAATGCCGGCCGGCTCGAAACGGCTGACCGAGCGTTCATCAATTTTCTTCAGCTGTTCGGCCCGCACCGTTTCTAATCGCCTTACCTCTTCGGAGTCTGCCTCGGGAGGTTCCATGTAGTCGAACACCACCTCCGAGTTCTGGATTGACGATATGTAGTCCAGAGTGCGGCCGATAGCGTCCTGTGTCAGATAGGGCACAACCCCGAGCCAAGTGAAAAACGCAGGCGAGTCCTGCTGAAAGCCCGCGGCGACGAGCTTCTCTCCCACATCGTCCCGCTCGAAATCGACCGGCACGAGAGTAAGCCATGGCGGAAGTGCGATTTGAGCTTCAGCCAGGCGCTGGCGTTTCCATGCCTGCGTCGCGGGGTGGTCCACCTCATAGATACGGATCTTTCGTGCGCCATGGGGATTTCGGAGAGCGAAAGTGTCGAGCCCGGCGCCAAGGATGACGATCTGCCGAATCCCTCCTTCGACAGCTCTCGACAAAGCATCCTCCGCAATCCGGCTTCGCGCGGTGGTGATCAGACGTCCGATGCTGGCCAAGGGGTGTCCGCTCGCAAATTGAAGCACGTCCTTTTCGTCTTCACACAGAATCTTCATGGCAAATGGGTCATTGAGGATTGCACCATGATCGAGCACCTGATGAGCAGCTCGTTGTCGAGCGATCATGAGGGCTGTGCGGCTGGATTCATCAGGCTTCATGTTCGAGGTCTCCGTTCTCATCAACAGCTGATCGCACGAGTTGTCGTGTGCGTGACTGGCGCCGTGCACACCGGTATCTTCCGCTCAATTTTAGATACCTCCCGAATCCGGTCCCGAGCAGGAAAAAAATGGCCGTGGCTTATGGTTGCAGAGCGCTGCAACGAAAACTCGCATTAGGACTTGCAGTCAACTGACGCCTGCAGGCCGAGTCACTCGCCGGGTGGCCCACCCTTTGTGCCTCTCAAAGGGTGGGGGGTTAGATCCAGCTTCAACCCATACCCGACGAACACACCACCCGTCTCTCGCCCGGCTCCCGATTCCGCAAACCTACCGTTCCGATTCCCTCAACAGTTCCTCCAAATGATCCTTCCAGATCGCCGCATGCGTGTGCGTCCCGTGCCCAAACGTATTCTCACTCACCGGAATCAAGACAAACCGCCCATTCTTCAACCTCTTCACCTCCCGCTCGGCAATCCCCAATTCCGGCGGATTGATGAAATCATCCGCCGAGTTGATCCACATCACCCATGCCTTGATCTTCTCGAGCTGCGCGGATGGGTCGTAGTTTCGCGACGCATTCACCTGGTAGAGCGTGTCGTTGGCATCCACTCCGGCGATGTGGCTCTTGAAATAATCGTCGACGTACTTGTCGGCCTCGTCCCGCGTCGGCGAGCTCTTCTGCATCGGCAGCGGCGCGGCCCCGGCAATCAGCAGAAAATCCAGCCACACCCGCACCCCCTGCTGCGGCTCGGTTGTATATTCGCCGCCCTTCCACTCTGGATCGTTGCGAATCGCATCCATGACCATCTTTCGCCAAACCCGGTTGCGTCCGGCAAGCGGCACCGGCAGGCACGCCATGGGCATCAGTGCATCCATAAAGTCGGGATACGTCTCGCCCCATACGAACGAATTCATACACCCCATCGACGTCCCAAAAATCAGCCGCAGGTGATTGACGCCTAGGCCTTCTTTCACCAGCCGGTAGTGCAACTCCACCATGTCGTCGTAATCGTACTGCGGAAAGTGGGCGTGCAATCCGTCGCTCGGCTTCGAGGATTTCCCGTGGCCGATACCGTCCACCAAAATAATGTAGTAACGCGCCGGATCGAGGGGCTGTCCCGCCCCGAACAGCTCCCCCGCGAAATACGGCGCCCGGAATTGCTGCCCCGATCCGCCGGTGCCATGCAAAATCAGCACCGCGTTCGTCGTCCGCCCCTGCGCATCCCGCACCGGCTTCCCCAAGGTCGTGTAGTGCAGCCGCACCTCCGGCAGCGACTCCCCCGACCGAAACTGGAAGTTGTGCACGACGTAGTCCCCCTCCGTGGTAGCGATAGCGGCAATCTGCTGCGCCCGTGCATGGCCTCCGCCAACCACTCCACCCAGAAGCCCGACAACCGCCGCCACGAGAAGTCCAATTGCAGTTCGCCTCAAAACGACACCCCCAAGGAGCACAGAATCTACCACACGCCGCTCTTTTCCCTTGACGCCGACGTAACATATATGGTATAGTATCGACAGGTAACAAGAGGCAAGCGCCCGGAGTTCGCCGGCTTACCTTGGGCGATGCGAAGGCCAGCGCAGTCTTTGCGGATTTGGCCCAACGAAAGCTGAAACAGGACCGGCGAAGGCCAGGAAGTATTCAGCTACAAAGGAGCGAACAGAAAGAAGCCTAACTCCTCTGGAATGAACACTTGCAAAAGTGTATCAAAACAAAGAACTTGAACTCCCTTTAGAATGAACACTTACGCAAAAACCCAGGGGGGTGGGGTACCTCGAAAGTAACTAAGGAAGCCGATTTCTGCCGTCAGCCGACGGCAGCGCCAAGCCCGCCTCATGAGCCAAAGTAGGCGCGATATCCCGCATATCGATTAACCCGAGATCCCGTCCCGCAGGTACCCCGGGCCCCACAAGAAAGAATGCCGCCCGCAGATCCGGCACATCCGGCAGCTCCCCGTGGGTGCCACCTGGCTTGGTTTTCGACAACACCGGACCATCCAACGCCGAGCCAGTTCTCCACCCAGGCTTCAGGCTCACGAAAAACGCCGCCGTGGGGTACCCTCCCCGTTTGTGAAGTTCCTCGCCATCGAGCACGCGGTCAATCCCGTTCGCCGGATCCTCCCCCAGCTTGGTCAGCAGCTCATGCACCTGCGCCCGAATCCCCGAATCGGCTGGCTCCTTCAAAACAATAGCGGCGGATCCTCCGGTTACCCAAGGCATAGCCTTCCAATCCGTGATCTTGCCCTTGTCATCGACGGTGAACAAATTCGCGTCCCGAAACGCCGGAAACAAATCCAGCTGCGCCTCGGTTCGCGCAAACCCATGATCGGAAACAACGGCAACGAAAGCATGTCCCGGCGCCAGCCGTTCCGCCGCCTCACGCACGCTTCCGATCACCGCATCCAGCCCTTCCAGCACGGCGACGGACTCCGCGCTAAACGGCCCCGTCTCGTGCTCGATATGATCCAGCGCGATCAAATGCAGCGTCAGCAGGCTCGGATGCTTCTTCTCCAGAATCCACGCCGCGTAGCGCCCACGGTTCTTGTCGGCGTCCACGGTGGTATCCACCCCGCCGCTGTACGGACCGAGTTCGCCTTGCGCCTCCGCGAGCAGTCCCGGCGTCGACACGGCGCGCAACAGTTTTGCGTCATCCTCGGTATTCGCCCGCCAAAACTCCGGAATATCCCAGTCGATGTGCGCACCCACCGTCACCGGCCACTGCACGCTGGCCGTCGTCCGCCCAGCCTTGGCCGCGGCTTCCCACAACGTGGGCACACGAATGTCGTCCGCATACCAGTACCAACCCTGATAGTTTTTCTGCAAGGGATCGAACGTGGTGTTCGCGAAGATCCCGTGCTTCGCCGGCCACACGCCGGTCACTAGCGTCGTGTGACTCGGATACGTCACCGTCGGCACCACCCCCTCGACGCCCTCGGCATACGCGCCTTCCTTCAGGAAGCGCCGCAAGTTCGGCACCTTCGCGCCGTGCTCATCCGCGGCCGTAATGTAATCCGGCCGCAATCCATCGATCGAGATCACCACCAGAAGCGGCGGCCTCTCGCGATTTTGCGACGCGGTGCCGGCCGCGCACCAGGTCGCCGCGATAAGCAGCACCGCAATAAACGATCGTTTGCCGAACACTTTGCTTGAGCTCATGACCGCGAAAGCATACATCAACCCCGCTTCCCAATCTTACGGGCAGAAAACGCCCCCTTGAATCCACCTTGAATATTGGTCGCGCGTGTCTAGTCGCGTCTGCGAAATCGCCGCCTGGCACCGTGTCAAATCTACCGCGCTTTGCCTCGAATGATGTAGAGTCTAGGGCCGGAATCTGGCAGGCTGGTGTTGCGCCAACCTCCTCAGGGCCCTTGCACATGTCGGTTGCAAGGACTAGGTTTACGCCGGGAAGACAGGGGACCCCTTTGAGCACTGATCGTGGATCTACGCTCGCGCCGTCTACCAACGGTAATTCTTCCCACTCGACCATCATCGCCACCGCAACGGCTTTACCTGAATTCACCATCACCCGCGACGACGTGAAGTACTACATGGGCCGCGTGTTCGACATTCCCGAGCGCAAGCTCGAAGCCATGATGAGCATCGTGGACAACGCCCAAGTCCACAAGCGCCACGCCATTTTCCCCATCGAGTACACCGTCGAGCCCCGCGCCCTCGAGAAGACCAACCAGGAATACATGGAGCACGCCATCAAGCTCGGGCGCGAAGCCGCGGAAAAATGCCTCGAGCGAGCCGGCGTCAACGCCGACGAAGTCGATCTCATCATCACCGTCTCTTGCACCGGCTTCATGATTCCCTCGCTCGACGCGCACCTCATCAATTTAATGGGTTTTCGCTCGGATATAAGGCGCATGCCGTTCACCGAATTGGGCTGCGCCGCGGGCGCCATGGCGCTGGGACGCGCCGCGGACTTTCTGAAAGCGTATCCCGGCGGGAACGCCCTGATCGTCTCCGTCGAACTCCCTTCGCTCACTTTCCAGCGCAAGGATATTTCTCAAGCCAATCTGATCTCGTCGATCCTGTTCGGCGACGGCGCGGCGGCCGTGCTCGTCAGCGGCAACGGCGGTAGCGGGCCGCGAATTCTGGTCTCGGAAACCTACACGTTCCCCGATTCGCTCGGAGCCATGGGGTTCGATCTCCGCGATACTGGATTCCACATCCTGCTTGCCAAAGATGTCCCCGAAATGATCGGCGCAAAAATCAAGGGGCTCATGGACGGCTTCCTGGAACGCCATGGGTTGGTCCAGAAAGACATCAAGGGCTGGATCCTGCATCCCGGCGGCGCGCGCTTGCTGGGCAACGTCGAAATTGCGCTTGGCTTGACCAAGTGCCAGACCCAGCCTTCCTGGGACATTCTCGGCAACGTCGGCAACCTCTCCAGCGCCACCATCCTGTTCATCCTCCAGGAGTGGCTGGAAAAGCGGCCGCTCAACCCCGGCGACATCGCCTTAGCCGCCGCGTTCGGCCCAGGATTCAGCGCCGAATTTTTGTTGCTGCAATGGACCTGAGCGTAATCGCGTTTCTGGTCCTGCTTTTGCTGGTAGCAGCCCTTCGCCTGGTCGAGCTGCGCATTTCCCGCCGCCATCAACAGGAACTCGTCGCCCGCGGCGCAGCTAAAGTCGACGAACCCAGATTCCGCTGGATGGTGCTTTTGCACACCGCCGTGTTGATCGGGGCCGCGGTGGAAGTCGTCTTCCTCAAGCGTCCTTTCATTCCCGCGCTTGCCGCGGTGATGTTCGCAATCTTCCTGGCCGCGAACGCGGTGCGCTGGTGGGTCATCCGCACACTCGGCGATCATTGGAACGTTCAAATCATGGATTCCACTCGCCTTGGTGTGATTACCACCGGTCCTTTTCGGTTCGTCCGGCATCCAAACTACGCCGCGGTCTTTGCCGAGATGCTCGCGCTTCCGTTGATTCACACGGCGTGGATTACTGCAATCGCCGGCACCGTTGCCCATGCGGCGGTCCTGGCCCAGCGTCTTTCCACCGAAGAGCGAGTGCTTTTCGCAAACCCGGACTATCGCGCGGCGATGGCAGGCAAGCCCAGATTCCTGCCCGGCTTGTTTTAACAGCGAGCGTGTAAGGATCGAAACGACTGGTCGCTGTTTTTACGCTCTGATGTCATGCTTCTTGTAATCTGGTGTCATCCTGAGCCGACCTGCGCGGGCAGACGAAGCGAAGGATCAACCGATGAAGCACCTCGCTCGCCAATTTGGCCGCCGGCTAACCTGCCTGGTCTCGCTCTTGCTGCTGCTGGCACCCGCGGAATGTTTGGCTCGTGCCGCTGGTGATATCCCGCCTGGTCCCGCATTTGTCACCGACCCGGAACTTGCTCGAGGCTTCCATGAGCTGTATGCGCAGCATTTCACCGAGGCGCGCACTATTTTTACGAATTGGGAATCGGCACACCAGGAGGATCCCTTCGGGCAGGTCGCCGTCGCCGCCAGCTACCTGTTTGAAGAGTTGTACCGGCAGAATGTGCTGAGCAGCGATTTTTTTCTGGACCAAAGACGCTTCCTGAATGGGATTGACGGTAAACCTGATCCCGGGAGAATGGCGAGCTTTCGCGAAGCGCTGGAAAAAACCCGCGGCCTCTCCCGGCAGCTCATGACGAAAAATCCGAGAGACCCGGAAGCCCTTTTCGGTTTGACTCTCGCCTCCGGAATGGAATCGGATGCCGATGCCATCCTGGAGAAAAAACAGATCGACGCCTTGAAGCGCATGAAGGAAGCCAACGAGTACGCCAAGGAATTGCTGGCGCAGCAACCAGATACAAATGATGCCTACGTGGCTCTGGGCGCCGCGAATTACATCATTGGCTCGCTCAACGCGGGTTACCGCATGGGCCTCTGGTTCATGGGCATTCACGGCGACAAAAAACTAGGCATGGAACAGCTGGGCAAGACAGCCGACAGCGGCCGCTACCTGCAACCCTTCGCAAAAATCCTGTTAGCGCTATCGGCTCGCCGCGAAAAACAAAACGTCCTCGCGCAGAAGTTGCTCCTCGAACTAAGCCAGGAATTCCCCTCCAGCCCCTTATTCGCCGCCGAATACGCCAAAGCCATGGGCCGCCCGATCCCCGCGGAAATGAAATCTACACCGTAATCGCGACCCGTACCGGCACGGCACCGCCGTGCCCGCGCAGGGCGCAAGGGCCCATCGAAAGACGGGCACGGCCGTGCCGTGCCCCTACCGCGACGGACCGCTGGGGTCTTCAAGGCGGGTCAAATACAACAGCACCATGAAATCGAATGAACTAGAATCTCCGCGCCGCAAAAAAGCCCGGCACTCTCTTCGCGAGGTGGTGACGCCATGTTTTCATCCGACATGTTAAAAGGCCGCGCAATTTTCATCAGTGGCGGAGGCTCCGGCCTGGGTCGCTCCATGGCCCTGCACTTCGCCAAGCTAGGCGCAAACATTTTCATCATCGGCCGCCGCGATGAACCGTTGCGCAGCGTTTGCGAGGAAATCGCGAAAGCCGGAGGCTCCGCAGCTTACGCCAGCTGTGACGTTCGGGATTACGCCGCCGTCGAGGCCGCCGCCCAGAAAGCCTACGACCAGTTCGGCCGCATCGACTCGGTGGTCAACAACGCCGCTGGAAATTTCATGGCTCGCACTGAAACGCTGAGCCCCAACGCATTCAATGCCGTCGTCAGCATCGTCCTCTACGGCAGCTTCCACTGCACGCAGGCCTTCGCAAAAAAGTGGATTGCAGAAAAAAAGAGCGGCAACGTCCTGAGCATCGTCACAACGTACGCGGCCGCAAATTGCGGCTCTGGTTTTGTCGTCCCGTCGGCCTGCGCAAAAGCCGGCGTGTTGGCGATGACCACCTCGTTGGCGGTGGAGTGGGCGAAATATCACATTCGCCTCAACGCCATCGCCCCAGGCCCGTTTCCCACGGAAGGCGCATGGTCCCGCCTGATGCCCTCGAAACAATTCGAAGAGCACGCCAAGGCATCGCATCCGATGAAGCGCTTCGGCCGCCACGAAGAGTTGACGAATCTCGCCGCATTCCTACTCAGCGACATGGCCGAATACATCAACGGAGAGTGTGTGGTGATCGATGGCGCCCTGTGGCTCCGCGGCGCCGGCGAATTCAACGACTTGCTCATGCTTCCCGACTCCACTTGGGAATCCATGGAAGCCGCCCGCCCCAAAAAATCCTGACCAACAAAAGGGGATTGCCACGGAGGCACGGAGACACGGAGGATGAAAAGGGAAAAAAGAGGGGAAGAAAAAGGAGGACCAACACAGAGGGTATAAAGGTCGGAACACAGAGATCGCGAAGACTCTGCGTTGTCCGTCTTCCCCCCTTTTTTTCTCCGTGCCTCCGTGGCTCCGTGGCTTTCTTCTCTTTCTTCGCCGTTACTCAGGCAAAGCGCGTTTGCGCAACTCGACGCGTAACTTCACGACGCCGACGACCGCGCCGTCCGACTCTGCGCGCACCGTCACTTCCCTTGCGTCTTCTTTGTTTTTCGCGGCATCCGCGAGCGCGGGCAGATTAATTTCGACGCGCGCGGCAGCCGTCTGCTTCGCCGCAACAATGACTTTTCCGGCGCCGCTGGACACAACCCAGCGATCCGGCAATTCCGTCGACAAAGTCACGGTGCGATTCGCGCCGGTCGGGTTGTGTATCCACAACGGAATCACCAGCGAAGCACCCGCCTGCAGCGCGATTTCCGGCGGTTCCGGATGAGGCAAAAGCTCGAGTCCGTGGGCGCGTCGAAACTCGGCATAAAATTTCCAGGGCCCGGCCAATTCCGCCGAGAGTTCCGTTGCGGCCGGCTGCGAAGAAAACGCCTCTCGGCGAAAGGGAATCGCGTCCGCGGTAATATTTTCAAACACAGGTCCCGTCACGCTGCCGCCCACCAGAGATTTCCCCAGCACAAACCGCTGCACGTCGGTCCATCCGTCCGTGGCCATCATCTTTTCGATCGCCGCGTCATCCATCTTGTTGAGCTGATCGACAAAGCTTTTGGCCTGGGTCTCGTGCAAGCGAAACGAATCCAGCGAAGCGCGCCAGTAGGCCTTCTTCGATGACTTCGAAATCTCCTTCACGGAATATTCGGGACCTTTGCCGCGAAAAATATCGTCGCGGTCGGCGTCCGGAAAGTAATAGATCTTCTTCGGCTGCCAGGGCCGCAATCCTTCCAAATAGGGCTCCAGGCGCCGCAGGGGCACAGCGATCTGGCTTGGAAACACGGTCGGATCGCCGGCCAGGTCGAATGCCTCCGTCGCCAGAACTCCCGAAGCCTGATGATCGCCGTGGTCCTCACCAATAAAGGTGCCCGGCAAGAATGTCAGCACCACCTCCGGCCGCGTCAATCGCACCAGCCGCACCAACTGCTCCAGCGCGGCGCCATGCTGCCAGTTTGCCAGCGACTGCAAAACATCCTGGCTAGCGGTGTCCGAGCCGCCCAGGAACCATACGTTTGTGATTCCCAGAGTCGCGAGAGCCCGCCGCGCTTCAATCTCGCGGATCGCCCCGAGCGCCCCAGCCTGCTCGGTACCAACTTCATTTCCGCCGCTGCTGCCGCGCGTGCCGTAGGCCACCGCAACGCGCTTGCCTTCATCGATCGCCCGCGCAAGGTACGCCGTCGCCGCGCCCTCATCGTCCGGGTGCGCCACCACCAGCAAAATGTCCGCCTTGTAGCGCTCATCCGGGACCGGGAGCGGTTTAGCCTCTTGCGCGCCTGCCCGCCCTGGCACCGACAGCAAAAACAGAACGCACGCCAACAGTGATTTCATCCGTTTCCTCGACAGAAAATCGTTCCGCTTCGACAAGCACAAGAGTTTACGCTATCGCGTAAATCCAGCGAAACTTACCGCGCCACAAAAACTCCAGTCGCGCGTCTATACTGGCAACCGTGACCAGGCTGCGCACTCTCTGCGTCGTGTTGCTGGCCCTGCCTTTTCCTTTGCTCGGGCAGCAGCCTGTAACTCCGGCTCCGCCGTCACCGCAAACTGGTGTCGTCATCCTGGACGAACACTGCATATCCCATCCCGATCAGGCATATGCCCTCTACCTCCCCTCGGGTTACACCGCCGACAAGAAGTGGCCCATTGTCTATGCCTTCGATCCCGTCGCGCGCGGCAACATGCCGGTCGAGCTGATGAAGGACGCCGCGGAACGCTACGGCTACATCGTGGCCGGGTCCAACAACTCGCGCAACGGTCCCTGGAAGATGGAAATTGAGGCGGCCCAGGCGGTCTCCGATGACACGCGGATGCGCCTATCGATTGATGGACACCGCGTCTATTTCGCGGGCTTTTCTGGAGGGGCACGACTGGCTTCGCAAATCGCCCAGCGCTGCAAATGTGCCGCCGGCGTGTTGCTTAACGGCGCCGGGTTCGCCATCAACACGTCTCCGTCGCGCGACGCTGTTTTCGCCGTATTCGCCGCCGTGGGGAATCTTGATTTCAACTATCCGGAGGTTACGCGCCTTGACGAAACTCTGGAGGCAGCGGCCTTTCCGCACTTTCTCCGCTACTTCGATGGACCGCATCAATGGGCGCCTGTCTCCGTGATGGATGAAGCCCTCGCCTGGTTCCGCCTCATCGCAATGAAACAAAATTTGGAGCCGCGCGACGACAATTTCATTGTCGAGCAGCAGTCCGCGGCCCTTTCCCGCGCTCACGCGCTCGAACAGTCCGGCGACCTTTATGCCGCCTGGCGCGAATATCGCCAGTCCGCCTCCACCTTCGATCAACTCGCAGATGTTGCGCAGTTCCACCAGTCCGCCGCTTCGCTCGCGAATCAAAAAGCCGTGCGGGACGGTGGAAAACGCGAAAAGCAGGAATTCTCGGATCAGGATGACTTCGCCAATGACATTTCCGAGGGATTAGCCGGGCTTCATCAGTTCTCCCCGGACCTTGCGGATACGCTCAAGGACACTGAGCAGAAAATCATCAATCTCCGCGAAACAGCCAACCGCGAAAAGCATCCCGAAAAAGCTCGCGTCCTGCGCCGCGCTATCGCGGGCGTCTTCGTCGAAGCCATGGAGGCTGGCAACGACCGGCTCGAAGCCAAAGAGATCACCTTGGCAAGAAACTATTTCCAACTGGCTGCCGACGCAGACCCCGACTCGCTTTGGGCCCTGGACAGTCTGGCCACGGCACGTGCTCTTGGGAACGACCGCAAAGGCACCCTCGAAACGCTCCGCCAGGCTAGAGGCAAGACGAAAGATCCCACCGCTTTTTCCGCATGGTTACAGCAAGAACCGGCCTTCGCGAAATTCCGCGACGATCCCCAATTTCGCGCCTTACTGGTTCCCTGATTTCAGTTTCAGACGGGAACTGTAACGGACGAATGCTAGAAACGCCATTTTGGGCATGACACGGGTCATCGGGTTCGCAATACGATTTGGCGATCGATCATTCTGCTGTGCTACAATATAGCAATCGATCGAATGACGTTGTACGTCTAGATGATCGATCATAAATCTGTCATACCGAGGTCGCTGTGGATACGGTCAAGGTCTCGCCCAAATTCCAAATCGTAATTCCCAAGAGAGTTCGCGAAGCCCTCAAGCTCGAACCCGGTCAGGAGCTCCACATCTATTTGATCGACGGGATTATCCGACTCAATCGCCCTCACTCCATCAAGGATCTTCGGGGCATGGCCAAAGGCATGAAGTGGAAGGACGACGACCGTGACCACAGCGACCGGTACTGAATGGTTCGTGGTTGATTCGACGGGCTGGGTCGAGTACCTGGGGGATGGCCCAAAGGCTCAAGCCTTCGCGCCATACCTCGAAAGTCCTGAGTCGCTCTTGTTGCCTACGATTGTGGTGTACGAGGTCTACAAGAAGTTGCGCCGGGAAGGCAGCGACAGCCTTGCACAGCACTTCTTGTCCAGTGCGTTTGGATTTCAAGAAAGGATCGTTGCAGTGGATATCGCGCTGGCGGAGCTGGCTGCACGAATCAGCATTGAAGCGAAATTGGCGATGGCCGACGCGATGATTTACGCGGCTGCCAAATTGAACGGCGCAACGTTGGTAACCTCGGATGCGCACTTTTCGGGGCTTGAGTTCGTCACCTTGATTTAGTTTTTTGGGCGGTGCGGCGCTACCTTGACCGTGTACGGTCGCGCCGATAAGCTTGATAATTCTGGGCTCGGGTGAAATCACAGCATGGATGCGATTCAAGTTACGCTGCCGGACGGCAAGGTTCAGGAAGTTCCGCAGGGGACTACGCCCGCGGACATTGCGCGGAAAATTTCGCCTCGCTTGGCGGACGCTGCGCTGGTGGCACGTGTGGCGGAACCAAACGATGGCGCGGGCGAACTGATCGATTTGCGGCGGCCGCTGGATCACAACGTCAAGCTGCAAATTCTCACCGAAAAAGATCCGGATGCACTTTTTGTCTTTAGGCACTCGGCGGCGCATTTGCTTGCGGCCGCGGTGATGGAGCTTTATCCCAACGTGAAATTGGGTATCGGCCCTCCGATCGAGACTGGGTTTTTCTACGAGTTTCTGCGCGACGAACCGTTCACGCCCGAGGATCTCGCAAAAATCGAGAAGAAGATGCACGAGCTGGCGGCGCAGGATCTTCCGAACGAGCGGAAGCTGCTGCCGAAGCCAGAAGCGATCGAGCTTTACAAGAAAACCGATCAGATCTTCAAGTGCGAGCTGGTGGAGGAAAAAGCCGAAGATCCCATGGTCTCCTTTTACACCACGGGGAAATTCATCGATTTCTGCCGCGGGCCACATATTCCTTCGACCAAGCGGATTCAAGCTTTTAAGTTGATGAGCGTGGCAGGGGCGTATTGGAAGGGGCACGAAGGAAATCCGCAGCTGCAACGCATCTACGCTGCGTGTTTCTTCACGCAAAAAGAACTCGACGCGTATCTGCATCGTCTGGAAGAAGCGAAGCGACGCGATCATCGCAAGCTGGGCGCGGAGCTGGATTTGTTCAGCATCGAAGAGCAAGCCGGTCCCGGCCTGATCTTCTGGCATCCCAAGGGCGGCCTGATCCGCAACATTATTGAAGACTGGCTGCGCGCCGAACTTCTCAAGCGCGGCTACGATCTGGTTTTCACGCCGCACATCATGCTCCGCGAGCTGTGGAACACCAGCGGGCACACCGGCTTTTACAAAGACAACATGTTCGGTCCAGTGGAAGTGGAGAAGGCCGACTACCAATTGAAGCCCATGAATTGCCCGGGCCACATCCTTATCTACAAATCGAAATTGCGGAGTTACCGCGATTTGCCGGTGCGTTACGCGGAGTTGGGCACTGTGTACCGCTACGAACGCAGCGGCGTGCTCCACGGGCTGATGCGCGTGCGCGGATTTACCCAGGACGATGCGCACATTTTCTGCATGCCTTCGCAAATCGAAAGCGAAGTGGAGGCTTGCGTCGATTTCGCGTTCGCGGTGATGAAGAATTTCGGGTTCGACCAGTACGAGGTCGAGCTTTCCGACTGGGACGCCGCCCATCCCGAAAACTATGCCGGCAAACCGGAAGATTGGCACCGTGCCACTGCCGCGCTGGCCGATACCATGACGCGCATGAAGATTCCGTTCAAGCGCATCGCTGGGGAAGCCGCATTCTATGGCCCGAAAATCGACGTCAAGCTTATCGACGCCATCGGCCGTTCCTGGCAGCTCACCACCGTGCAGTTCGATTTCAATCTGCCCGGCCGGTTCGGGCTGCAATACGTCGGCGAGGACGGCTCGCGCCATCAACCGCTGATGGTGCACCGCGCGCTGCTCGGCTCGGTCGAGCGTTTCTTCGGAATTCTCGTGGAGCACTACGCCGGCGCTTTCCCGCTGTGGCTCGCGCCGGTGCAGGTGGAAATCTGCCCGGTCAGCGAGAAGGTAATCGACTACGCCAAGCACGTCACCGAAACGCTGAGGCGCCATAACACTCGCGTCCACCTCGACGAGCGCAATGAAAAATTGCCCGCGAAGATCCGCGACGCGCAGATGCAAAAAATTCCGTACATGCTGGTGGTCGGCGGGAAGGAAGCCGAAGCCGGCACGGTTTCCGTACGCCATCGCAGCAAGGGCGACCTCGGTCCCAAACCGCTCGCGGAATTCCTGGCGACGCTGCAGCAAGAGATTGACTCACGCGCGACCAGCTGAGCGACGCTCATTGAAGACGCGAGGCATTTCCCGCCGCTCCTTTCTCGCAGCCGGCGCCGCGCTCGCCTTGCCACGCATTTCATGGCCGGCGCAGGAGCGAACGCCAACATTGCTGGACCATGTCCTTCTCGGCAGCGCTGATCTCGACGCCGGAGTCGCTTTCGTCGAAGAACGCACGGGCGTCCGCGCGGCATTCGGCGGCGTCCATCCTGGAGCGGGCACCCGCAACGCTTTGCTTTCGCTGGGCCGCAGCCGCTATCTGGAAATCATCGCGCCCGATCCGCAGCAACCCGAAAGCGCTGATGCGCGTGATTTGAAATCACTCGGAAAACCCGTCCTAGTTGGCTGGGCTGCGCATCCTGGTGATATCGATCAGTTTGCCGCGCGACTCAAAGAAAAAGGCATCGCCGCCAACGGACCCAATCCGGGATCGCGCAAGCGCCCCGACGGCCGCGTCCTGCACTGGAAAACGCTCGCATTGAAAGACGACGCCGGAGGCCTCCTGCCGTTTTTCATTGAGTGGGGCGCCGACTCGCTTCATCCCTCGGCGGACGCGCCGCAAGGCTGCAGCCTCACGCTTTTCGAGGCCGTCACGCCGAATCCCGATGCGCTCCGGAAGCAGCTAGAGCAACTCCAACTCGACCTGCCCAATACGCAGGCTAAAACCCCGCACCTGCACGCCATCATCACCGGCCCCAAAGGCCAGCTTGACGTGACCTCCTGATTTCGCCCGAGAGTGCACTCAGCCGCCCCGGTTCGGCATCAAACGCTTGTCGTAGCAATGTGCGTACGTGCTATACTTCGAAGCCCGTCCCTTGATGGTTTTAGCCTGTGAGGACGGGCGCGCTGACTTTGATTTGTTTGGGTCGCGCACGCAGTTGATTCAGGCCCGTGCCCGGCGAGGCGGGTAATTAGGCGCCTTAAATTGGTTAGGGGGAAATATCGCAGAACGTAACTTCCGGCAGGCCGATCGCACTCGAGTGAACGAGCGAATCCGGGCGCGTGAAATCCGGGTCATCGATGAAGAAGGCGGTCAGCTTGGCGTCATGCAGCCGTTCGAGGCCATTAAAATGGCGCGCGAACGCGGACTGGATTTGGTGGAAATTTCGCCGACAGCCGATCCGCCCGTTTGCAAAATCACTGATTACGGCAAATTCCTTTACCAGCAGAATAAAAAGGCACACGAGCAGCGCAAGAGCAGTCGCGGTTCGCAGCTCAAAGAAGTAAAGTTTCGTCCGGCGACCGCGGAACACGATTATCAGGTTCGCAAGAACCAGATCATTCGCTTTCTGGGAGAAGGCCACAAAGTGCGCGCGATGATTTTCCATCGCGGGCGCGAAATGGCGCACCAGGAAGTGGGGCGTGCGAAGATGACGCGCTTGCTTGGTGAGATTGGCGAGCACGGGCAGATCGAGACGATGCCGCGGATGGAAGGCAACGTGTTGGTGGCGTTGCTGGCGCCGAAGAAGGGCGTGGCGGTGGCCAAGCCCGTGGCGCAGCCGGCGCAACAGGCTTCGTAAAAAGCGAGTCGCGCGGCAGAACGTCACGAAACACGGGAAAGCAAATAATTTGGATGTAAGGGCACGTTGTGCCCTCGCGAGAAAGGGTTTTATCCATGCCGAGGAATGCTTCTAAACCGAAGAAGAAATTGAAGACGCATCGCGGGGCTGCGAAACGCTTTAAGGTCACTGCTACCGGAAAAATCATCCGCATGCACTCTGGGAAACGGCATTTGCTGGGGACCAAGGGGCCGGGACGGATGCGCAAGCTGAAGAAGCTTACGCTCGTGAACAAGGCCGACTTGGCTTCTGTGCGGCAGATGCTGCCTTACGCTTAGGACGTTTGATCGCTTCGCTAAGGGCTGGGATGGACGGTTTCGCCGGGCTAAAGCCCGGCGCCTACATGAGTGCCAGCGTTCTTGGCCAAAGAGTTTTCAGCTCAGTTGTTTGAGTTGAGATGTTTCACCGCGGGGCGTAAGCCCTGCATGTCGCGCCAGGCAGTGCTACACGGGTGCCTGCCGGCCGATTCGCCGCATGAAATCGACTCGCTTCATCGCGAACGATTTGTAGCGGCACTGTAGCCGCTGGACTTTACGTCCAGCGTTTGTCCGCTTCGCGCGGACAACTTGCTACTTCGCACCACCGGAGACAAACCCGTTGCGTTACGCGTGTACTTCGTATTTTGTCGTATTTTCTCGCGTGGGCGCACCGTGTTGTCTCCCCAAACAAAAAGGAGAAACCCATGGCTCGCGTAAAACGCGGCACAAAACGCCGTGCGCGGCGTAAGAAGTACCTCAAGCGCACAAAAGGCTTTTTCCTAACAAAGAGCAAGCTGTACCAATCCGCACAAGAGGCCGCCAATCGCGCGGATCGTTATGCGTTCCGCGACCGGCGTGTGAAGAAGCGGCAGTACCGGCGGCTTTGGATCCAGCGCATCGGGGCGGCCGCGCGGCTCAACGGCATCACGTACGGCCAACTGATTCACGGGTTGAAGGCCGCGGGCGTCGATCTGGACCGCAAGGTGCTCGCCGACATCGCGGTGAAGGACGCTGCTGCTTTTGCGAGCTTGGCGGCTACGGCTAAGGCCGCTGCACCGCCACCGGTGAAAAAGAAGAAGAGCGCGGCTTAGGTCGACCGTTAGAGGGGCCGGCTCGCGAGGCGCTCGCTGGGATTCGCTAAAGCGACGCCCTACATGGCGGGTTACTGCTGACTTGGTTGCTGGGCGGGGCGCAGCGGTGCCTGCCCACCGCAGGCGGGCTGCACCCCTACTAGATTCGTGCTTGTGGCGGGGGCACTGGCGGCCGCTGCAGAAGCGGCCGCTTCAACAGCTTGCGTTTGTGAGCATTGCCGAGTGATGCGAATGAGCACTCCTGAAAATAAGACTGCGCTTACGCTAGCTGCGCTCGGCGCGACGCAGCCCGAACAGCTTGCTTCGCTGTTTGCGGAAATTTCTGCTCGCTTCGACGCTCAGACGGCTGCCGCGCACGACGAGGGTGGGTGGAAACAATTTCGCGATGCCTGGCTGGGGCGGAAGTCCGGCGTTCTGACGCAAATTACCGACAATTGGCTGAAGCCCGCCACTCCCGAATTGAAGCGCGTCGTAGGCCAGGAACTCAACAAGCTGCGGGCTCACGTTGAGGCGCAGATCGAGGCGCGGCGCGTGGCGATCGAGGCTGGCACGGACGAAGCGGCGCTGGCGCGCGAACGCGTGGACCTTTCGCTGCCGGGTGTTGCGCGCTCCGTCGGGTCTCATCACCTGATCCGCCAGGTTTTCCAGCAGATCGAAGATATTTTTGTGTCGATTGGATTTTCTGTCGTCGAAGGGCCGGAAATCGAGACGCCTTATTACAATTTCGAGGCGCTGAATATTCCAGAATTCCATCCGGTACGCGACGATATGGACACGTTTTATCTGCAGTTGCCCAAGGGCGCGCCGACGCCGCTGCTGCTGCGCACGCATACTTCGCCGATGCAAATTCGCACGATGGAGAAACGGCGGCCGCCGGTGCGCGTGATCGTGCCCGGCAAGGTGTACCGGCGCGACAATCCCGACGCCACGCACTCGTTCGCGTTTCACCAGGTGGAAGGGCTTGCCGTCGATACCGACATCACCTTTTGCGACTTCACCGGGACGATCGAATACTTCGTCAAAGAATTTTTCGGTCCCGGCGTGAAGACGCGCTTTCGGCCCAGCTATTTTCCGTTCACCGAGCCTTCCGTCGAATTCGATGTGACTTGCGTCTTTTGCGGCGGCAGCGGCGTGTCGGCGGGTGGGGGAACTTGCTCGAAGTGCAAAGGTGCGGGCTGGATCGAGCTTTTTGGCGCGGGCATGGTTGATCCGGCCGTGTACGGATTTGTGAATTACGATCCGAAAAAGGTCAGCGGCTTCGCGTTCGGCATCGGCATCGATCGATTGGCCATGCTCAAGTACAGCATCGATGACATCCAGGTGTTTTTTCAAAACGACGTGCGATTCTTGCGGCAATTTCCATGACCTTCACCGACGCCAAACAGCGCTTCTCGAGCCGGGTCGCCGACTACGTTCGCTATCGTCCGAGCTATCCCGCGGAAGCGCTCACCCTGCTGCGCAAGGAATGCGATCTGCGTTCGGGCCATGCGATTGCCGACATTGGTTCGGGCACAGGTTTCCTCAGCGAATTGTTTCTGAAAAATGGGAATCGCGTTTACGGCATCGAGCCAAACGAAGCGATGCGGCGAGCCGGTGAAGAATATCTGGCGTCGTACGATTCGTTCGCTAGCATCGACGCGTCCGCCGAAGCCACGACGCTAGAGAGTGGCACCATCGACTTTGTCACCGCGGGCCAGGCGTTTCACTGGTTCGAGCCGGTTGCGGCTCGGCGTGAATTTCATCGCATCTTGAAGCCTGCAGGTTGGGTCGTGGTGATGTGGAACGACCGGCAAATGGATTCGGCGTTTGCAAACGCGTACGAAGAGCTGCTGGTGAAGTACGGTACGGATTACAAACGGGTGCGTGAAGCATATCCCGAGAGCGGCACGATGCAGGACTTTTTCGCTGGCGGCTCGGTTTCGCAACACAGTGTGCCGAACGAGCAGATTCTCGACTGGGAAGGCCTCGCTGGCCGATTGCGCAGCAGCTCGTACGCCCCGCAGGAAGGGCAGGCCAACTACGCGCCGATGATGGCGGAGCTGGAGGAATTGTTCCGCGCGAATCAGGAAAATGGCCAGGTGCGCATGGAATATTCGACACATGTTTATTTCGGCCGCTTGGCGAAGCAGGATTAGGGCATGAAGGTTGTCTACAACTGGCTGAAGGATTTCGTGGACGTGAGCGCGTCGCCGGAGGAGCTGGCGTCGCGGCTGGCGCTTTCGGGCACGAACATTGGCGGCGTGGAAAAGGGCGCGCATGGTGCGGTGATCGACGCGGAAGTTTCGTCGAATCGGCCCGATTGCTTGGGGCACTACGGAATCGCGCGCGAGGTCGCGGCGGTGTACAAGCTACCGCTTAAGATGGTGTCGCCCAAGCCCGCGGAAGGATCGGCGAAAGCGAGCGACGCGGCACGAGTGGAGATTCAGGCGCCGGAACTTTGCGGGCGTTACACCGTGCGCGTGATTCGCGGTGTGAAGATTCAGCCATCGCCGGCGTGGCTGCGCGAACGGCTGGAGGCGAGCGGCGTCGCGAGCATCAGCAACGTCGTCGACGTCTCGAACTACGTGATGCTGGAACTCGGGCATGCGCTGCACGCATTTGATTACGACAAGGTGCGCGATCACCGCATCGTCGTGCGCAAAGCCAAGCCTGGCGAAAAAATGCACACCCTCGATGGGATTGAGCGCACGTTCGATCCGGGCATTTGCATGATTTCGGATGGCGATGGCTCGCGGGCCGTTGGCGCCGGCGGAATCATGGGCGGCGCGGAGACGGAAATTTCGTTTTCGACTAAGAATGTTTTGATCGAATGCGCCTGGTTCGACCCGATCGCCATTCGCCGCGCCACGCGAGTGTTGAAACTGCACACCGAAGCGTCCACTCGGTTTGGCCGGGGCGCCGATCCGGAAATGGCGGAACTGGCTTCGCGGCGCTGCGCGGAGCTGATCCTGCAGCTCGCCGGCGGCGAGCTTCTCGCGGGAGTCGTCGATGTTTATCCGGGCAAGCGCGCAGCGAAAAAGATTGTGCTAACGCGGGCGGAAATTCTCCGCGTGATGGGCGCCGACGTTCCGGACAAAGAGATTGAAGCGAGCCTCGGCGCGCTGGGATTTTCACCCGTGCGCGTGGATCAGAATCGCGGCGCGGAAGGATCGCTGCTGGCGGCTTGGGAATGCACGCAGCCATCGTGGCGCGCGGAAGTGGAACGCGAAATCGATTTGATCGAAGAAGTGGCGCGGATTTATGGACTGGACAAATTTCCGCCGCGCTTTCCGGTGTCACGTCAGGGCGCGGCGCGTTTGCCCAATTACGAAGCGGAAACGCGCGTGCGTGAGCGCCTGATCGGGCTCGGTTATCACGAAATATTGACGATCCCGCACGTGGATGAGGAGCGCGACGCATTGTTCCGTCCGGCTGGCGTGCAGCCCGCGCGGATGGCGAATCCACTGTCGGAAGACGCGGGAGTGCTGCGCTCGACCGGCCTGGTGACGATGGCCGCGGCGCTGGAATGGAACCTGAACCACGGGCAGCGCAACGTGCGCCTGTTCGAAATTGGCAGCCAGTACACTCTGAATGGAAATACATCGGCCGAAACGCGTGTGCTTACGATCGGCGTGACCGGTGAGGCGCGCGAAAAAGATTTGTACGACACGGCGCGCCCGTACTCATTTGCCGATTTGAAGGGTGATCTCGATTCGCTCGGCGAATTGGGGGGTGGTTTCGAATGGAGCGGTCGCCCGGCCGCTGTGGCGAGCCATGACGCGAATCACGCTTCGGGCGATTGGGCGCATGTTGCGCGCAGTGGCCGCGTCGCCTCGGCTGGCGAGCAACTTGGCGAGGCAGGCCAACTCGCGCGGCGTGTGGCCGAGGGGCTAAAGCTGCGGCAAGACGTGTTTCTCGCCGAGTTGCGGCTAGAGCCTGTATATGCGGCGATTCGCGATCTCAAGGATTCGCGACGTTATGAGCCGTTGCCGCGGTTCCCGGTGGTCGAGCGGGATTTTTCTTTGTTGGTGGCGGACGGCACGCATTTTTCCGACGTCAAAAAGACGATTGCTTCGCTGAAGATTGGCGAAATTGCTTCGATTGAGGCCACCGATTTGTTCCGCGGGAAGAATGTGCCGGCGGGAAAATATTCGCTGCTGGTGCAGGTTCTGTTTCAGAGCCGCGAGGCGACTCTGACCGACGCGCAAGTTACGGATTTTTCCGGGCGAATAGTCGCTGCGTTGGAAAAGCAACTTGGGGCTCAGCTTCGAGCGAGTTGAAATTCGCCCGCAACGTTGAGGGCACGCACGTCGTAAGAACTCTGCTTGAAGCCAACCCAAACCCCGCTCTCTCAAGAGAGCGGCTACAGGGCCCTGTGCGCTACAATCGGGGGCTGCGGTCGCGGGGAGCCACCATGAGTTCACCGGTTAAAGTACAAATCTTCGGGCAGACGTACACGATTCAGGGCGAACTGGATCCCGCATACGTGCAGAAGCTGGCGACGTTCGTGGACGACAAGATGCGCGCGATTGCGGATGCGGCAGCGACCGTCGATACGCACAAGATCGCGGTGCTGGCCGCGCTGGCCATTGCCGACGAGCTGCACAGCACGCAGCGTGACCTTGGCGAACACAACGACATGCTGCGCGAACAGGCCGAGCGTTGCCTAACGCTGGTCGAGCGCGCGTTGAAGCAGACGGCGTAAGGTGAGCTTACTTGTCGGTTGACTACCGAGGTTTTGTCTCGCGACTCTCTCTCCCTCAGCGACTAAAGCCGGATGAAAAAGACGACTTTGCGGCACGGCTGAAGCCGTGTCCTCCCGAGTGTGCCCGGTGTCCGAAGTAGCAATCTGAACTGCTCACCCGAAATACTGATCTGAGCGCCGATCTAAAGATCGGTCACTACAGGTGGTTTCGTTGTCCCCTCTGCGTTTCGACTTTGTATCGTCACTGGCTCCATTTCGTGGGTGTGCGGTCCCAGCGATGTTTGCGGAGCTCCGCATGGAGCTGGGCGGGTAGCGGGCCTTTGTCGCTGGCGGCGAGGTTGGCGTCGACGTGGTTGCGTTTGCGCATGCCGGGGATGATGGTGCTGACGTCTTTGTTGTTGAGGATGAAGCGCAGGGCCATTTCCGGCATGGTGAGTCCGTCGCGGAGCAGCGGCTTCAGCGCTTCAGCATGGGCGACGCTGCTCTTGAGATTTTCGGCTACGAAATAGGTGTTGCGCCAATCGCCCGCCGGCCATTTGGAGTCAAGCGTGAGCGTGCCGGTGAGCGTGCCTTCGTCAAACGGGACGCGAGCGATCACGGCGACGTCTTTTTCGCGGCACGCCGGAAACAATTCGTCCTCGGGATTCTGGTCGAAAATGTTGTAGATAACTTGCACGGCGTCGAACAGGCCGGCGCGCACCGCTTTCACACCGTTTTCAGGCTGCCAGCGATTGATGCTGATGCCGAGGGCGCGGACTTTGCAGGCGGTCAAAAGCTTTTCGAGCACCGGACGCAGGCGCTTGTCGTCGAGCCAGGCGTCTTCCCAGGTATGAAACTGAATCAGGTCGAGTGTGGGAACACCGATGTTGGCGAGACTTTTGTCGACGTACTCCTCGATGTAGTCCGGCGGATAGCAATCGTCCAGCGTGAATTCCGGCCGGCTGGGCCACTTGCGATTTTTCGGCGGAATTTTCGTCGCGGTGTAAAGAGTTTTCCCGGCGTTGGCCCGCAGGATTTTCCCGAGCAGTTGTTCGCTGTGGCCGTCGCCATACGCCCACGCGGTATCGAAAAAATTGCAGCCGAGGTCGATGGACCGCTGCAGCGAGTCGAGCGACTGGGTGTCTTCCGAGCCGCTCCACCCGGCGATGCCCCACATTCCATAACCAATTTCACTGACCTTCCATCCCGACCGGCCGAAGCGGCGATAGTTCATGGCATCCTCGTTTCTTTGGAAAGCGCAGACATTATAGCTGGGCCGGCGAAAGTGGGTAATCGCCCAGTGAAAAACGGCCGCAGAGCTCCGCGGACTGCGCCCCGTGCTACCGGTTTTGCTCGCATTTCTTGCAGGGCAACTCTTTTCCAACGTGCCCGGCCCGGCCTTCGGGAGTGACGACCCACGGACGGCTGGTCCAAGGGGGGTTGTGGCGGACGTGCTGGGTATGGCCGCACTCCAGGTCGGCAACCCAATCGCCGAGATCATCCTGGTGAAATCCTATAATCTTGCGGTTCGGCGGGGTTTGAAGTCCCATTTTTCTGGCGGATTGGCTCGCTAGGGATCACTACAGCATCTTTTGCAGGGAAATCGTTACAAAAGTTCAAGATAAGCCTCTCCGATTGCGTTACGATAGCAGCGACCCGTCGTCCAAATAGAGACAATAAACGTTGCGGAGGAGTGACGTGAACATTGCGAGGCGTTTCACTGCGTTTAGCGGGCTTGCC
>JBEKWY010000009.1:0-67013 GCA_049512575.1 Candidatus Acidiferrum sp. | reverse complement strand
CACTTGCACTGCCACCAGCAAGCCGCGACGGCTTGCTGCCCTCCATCAAATGCTCTTTCAGACGCAGCAACAGGGCGGCACCGCGATCCTGCTGATCGACGAAGCCCACCTCATGAGCGTGGAGTTGCTCGAGGAAATCCGCCTTCTGGGCAACACGGATACCTACCAGGAAAAACTTCTGCAGATCGTCCTCTGTGGACAGCCAGAGCTGTTCGCGGTTCTTCAGCGGCCTGAGCTGCAGGCGTTGCAGCAGAGAATCGCCAGCACCTGCCTGTTGCGGCCGTTGAGCCTCCCTGAAACGCGCGCGTACATGGCCGAGCGTCTCCATGCCGCCGGTCTGCGCGGCTCGAGCCCCTTCACTGGCACCGCTGTGGAAGTCATTCATCGGCTCACCGGCGGGGTTCCGCGCCTGATCAATCTTTTGTCCGACGCATGCCTGCTGTGCGGCTTCGAATTGAAGCGCAAGCAAATCGATCAATTCCTCGTCGAGCAGGCGTCGGAAGACGTGCTTGGCCTGTTGAAAGGCCCGTTCTCTCCAGGTGGCGGATTGGGTGGCGGAGCGAATGGGAAAAAGGCGGACGCGCATTCGCAAGTCTCAACGTCGGCGCAACCGGAAGAAAAACGGGCCCCCGCAGCCTCTTGGCCTGAGGAACCGCCCTTGCAAGCCCGCGCCGCCGCTGCTGCCGAATCACCGGCGACATTCGGCATTGCCTCCGGCCTTTCTTCATCGGCAACCGCAACGGTAGTGGCCGAAGAGCGCCGCGGCACGAAGCCGTCGCCTCGCGATGGAAACTGGACCCGCTCGACCTTCGATGTTTTGATTGATGCCCTGAAGCAAGGGCGCGCCGTAGCACGCGAGTAATCGCCGCTGCACGCGCTAGTCATCAGCGCGACTCCGCTGTGGTTCCACAAACTGATCTGCTGAATGCAATGTAGGGCGCTCTCGCGCGTGGGCGTCTCTCAGGCAGGAACGTCTGCAGTCTCGCCAACGGAGAAATACGTGCAATCCGGATGGTGAAACGCCAGCGCGCTGACGCTGGCCTCCGGATCCATCATCATCCCCTCGGTAAGTTGCACGCCGATTTCCTCTGGCCGGAGCAGCTTCCACAGCGGAGCCTGATCATCCAGGTCCGGGCAAGCCGGATACCCGAAGCTATAGCGCTTGCCGCGATAACGCGACGTAAACCGCTGCGCCATGGTCATCTCCGGCGGATCAGGAAAGCCCCAATCTTCGCGGATCCGCCTATGCAGCCATTCCGCACATGCCTCGGCTGTCTCAATGGCTAGCGCTTGCAGGGCGTGTGATTTCAGGTAGTAGCCGTCGTTCTTCGCCTTTTCAGACCGCTCGCGCACTCCCTCACCCGCGCTCACCACGAACAACGCCAGGTGATCGCGCTTCCCCTCTTTTGGCGCCAGCACGTAGTCGCTCAGGCACAGGAAATCGCCGCCGCGCTGCCGCTTGAGTCGAAAGGTGTGCAGCGGCTCCGATGCGCCGGGCGCAAACAGGTGCAGCGCGTTTCCCTCCGGCTCCGCTTCAAAAAATTGCCACACCGCACGCACCTTCATGAACGTCGCCGCCTCGTTCTTCACTTCTTCCATGCTCTCGAATAGCTCCAAGGCTTTCGGGTCGCGCTGCGCCAGCCGTTTCTCGAAATCGCCTTTGAATCCCAAATGCCTTCCAAACAGCATGAACGGATTGATGTAACTCCAAACCTCGCGCAGATCGGGCACCAGCCGCACCTTGCGCTCGAGCGTCGCCACGGTGGGGATGGGCAGGTCGGCGCGAACCTTCGGCGACCGCGCCACCTCTGGCAATTCCGCAATCCGCACCGTCGTGGAAACGTCGAACCCGTTTCCCGACGAAGTGTGCGCGCGCACCACCGTTTCGCGCGTGGCTGGATCCATCAATTCGTTCATCAACCGCAAGCCCGTCATCGCGTCCTTCGCGTAACACACCGCTTTTCCATAGCTCGGCGCGATTTTCTGTTGCGTGAATTTCGCCGAGAGCGCGGCTCCGCCGACCAGCAAGGGAATAATCACGCCAGCTTCCCGCAAGTCACTTGCGGTAATCACCATCTGTTGCGCGCTCTTCACCAGCAATCCGGAGAGCCCGATCGCGTCTGGATGATGCTCCTGGAACGCGCGGATCAGGGCATCCGGTGGAACCTTGATGCCCAGGTTCACGACGTCGTACCCGTTGTTCTTCAGAATGATTTCCACCAAATTCTTGCCGATGTCGTGCACATCGCCTTTCACCGTAGCAAGCACCACCTTGCCCCGCTTGGCGGTATCGGCCTTCTCCATGAATTGCTCGAGGTGGCTCACACCCGCTTTCATCGCTTCAGCGGACTGCAAAACCTCGGCAACGATCAACTCGTTCGCGTTGAACAGCCGCCCGACTTCCGCCATCCCCGCCATCAGCGGCCCATTCACGATGTCTAGCGGTGAAACGCCTTCGGCGCGCTTGCGGTCCAGGTCATCAATCAAGCCGTCGCGGCTGCCCGCGATGATGTAGTTCGCCAGCCGTTGGTCCAGCGGCAAATCGGCGGCCTTCGTCTTTTCTTTTTTGGTGGCATGGCGAAAGTGTTCCGCAATCGCCGCAATATGAAATTGATTCACCGCCGCCCGCTGCTCTTTCGGCTGCGCGCGCCAGTCCGCAGGTACATCGCGCAACAGCGCAACGTTCGAGTGATCGGCCGGAACATTCGCCGGCGGATGCGAAAACAGTAGATCCTCCGCCAATTTCCGCTCGTGTTCGGGAATCGACGCAAACCGCTCGATTTTCTCGGTATTCACGATCGCCAGGTCCAGCCCCGCCTTCGTGCAGTAGTACAGAAAAACCGAGTTCACCACTTCCCGCGCGCCCGCCGGCAACCCGAACGAAACATTCGAAATCCCCAGAATCGTCCGCGTATCCGGCAAAGCCTGCTTGATCAGCCGGATCCCCTCCATGGTCTCAACCGCGCCGCCAATATAGTTCTCGTCGCCGGTGGCACAAGGAAACACCAGTGGATCGAAAATGATGTCTTCCGGCGCCAAACCATATTTTTCCGTCAGTAATTTGTAGCTGCGCTGCGCAATCGCCAGCTTCCGCTCGCGCGTGAACGCCTGTGCCTGCTGCGGATCCTCGTCGATGCACCCCACCACCACGGCCGCGCCGAAATCATGCGCGATCGGTACCACCCGCTCGAATTTTTCCTCGCCATCCTCCAGGTTGATGGAATTGATGATCGCCTTGCCCTGGCAATACGTCAGCGCCTGCGCGATCGCCGTCGGATCGGTGGTATCGATCATCACCGGCGCCTTCACCTTGCGAATCAACTTCTCGTAAAAGGGCGGAATATCTTTCTTTTCTTCACGGTCCGTGCTTTGCAGGCACACATCCACCACCTGCGCGCCCCCGCGCACTTGCCGCCGCGCGATCTCGCTGGCCTCTTCCCACTTTTCCTCGGCCACCAAATTCTTAAATAGTCGCGACCCGATCACATTGGTCCGCTCGCCCACCAGCAACGGCCGCGTGCTGTCATCCGACTCAATCGTCTCGATGCCCGAATAAATCGCGCGGTGCGCCTCCGCGGGACGCTGCCGCGGTTTCTTCCCCTGCACCATCTGCGCAATCGCCCGAATGTGCTGCTCCGTCGTCCCGCAACATCCGCCGACAACGTTCAGCCAGCCGTGGTCCACGAATTTCTCGAGCTGCGCCGCCAGCGATGTCGGAGTCTCCAGGTATTTTCCTTCTTCGTCGGGCAGGCCCGCGTTCGGATAGCAGGACACAAACTCGCCGGTAAGCTGGCTCAGGGTCCGAATGTGGTCGGTCATAAACTCCGGCCCGGTGGCGCAGTTCATCCCGAACGCCAGCGGCTTGGCGTACCGCAGCGACGCCCACATGGCCTCAATCGTCTGCCCCGCCAGCATCGAGCCCATCGCCTCGATGGTCACCGAAATAATCACCGGCACTTGCGCGCCGATCTCTTTCGACAAATTCTGGATCGCGAGCAACGCCGCCTTGATGTTCCGCGTGTCCTGCGCGGTCTCTACCAGCAGCAAGTCCGACCCGCCTTCGATCAGCCCCTTGGCTTGCACGTAATACGCGTCGCGCAACTCCTCGAAAGTCACGCCGCCCGTGACGGTAATCGCCTTCGTCGTCGGGCCCATCGACCCGGCCACAAATCGCGGCTTCCCCGAGCTGCTGGCCTCGTCGGCCGCCTGCCGCGCCAGTTCCGCCGACCTCCGGCTCAACTCATAAGCGTCCGCCGCCAGGCCGTACTCTGCCAAAACGATGGAAGCCGACCCGAAGCTGTTGGTCTCCACGATGTCCGAACCGGCTTCAAAGTATTTCCGGTGAATGTCCAGCACCACGTCTGGCCGCGTCCGCACCAGGTTCTCGTTGCACCCTTCAAGCGCAGCTCCGCCAAAGTCCTCGGCAGACAGCTCGCGCTGCTGCAGCATCGTGCCCATCGCTCCGTCCAGCACCAGAATGCGCTGGGTCAGCAGTTCGCGTAGGGCTTTCGCAGATTCGGTCAGATTACGCATCCGCTCGAACGAACTCCTTATCGGACTTCCTGTCGCCCTTGTGGAATCGGGGAGGAGCCACCAGAGAAGGCCGGACTTCTGTACACCTCCATTTTACGCAGGTCGCTGGCGGGAATCGAACCAACTTGCATTAAAGGGGTGCTTTCTGGGGGCGAACGGTTACTACCACGAGTCGAGATTTACGAGCAGTCAGGGCTTTCTGTGAGCCCGGATTGCGGCTGTTTACAAGGGGCGAAAGCGCCGTAGATGTCACGTAACAGTTCGAGAACAACCGCCGGAATGTCCCTTGCCCGTCTGTACAGTTTTCACTAGTCTGGAAATACAGTGGCTACGAAACGAGCTACCACGAAACTATCAGTCTGCATCCTCTCGCCGCACCCTTTGGTGCTGAGTGAGTTCGAGCGTTTGCTCTCCAAGCCCCAATTCAAGGTCTCGGTCAAGCACCTGGAATCGGTCCTGGCGCCCGATCTTCGCAATCTCGAGCCGCCTCAAGCCCAGGTCTATGTGATCGACGCGCACGCCGCGCGCCCGGCCACCGGCGCTCTGCTCGCCAATATTCTTGAACGCTATCCGGAAGCCCGCTTGATCGTCGTAGGCGAACAACTCAGCGACGCCAACAGCTATTCGTTGCTCCGCCTGGGCGTAAAGGGCCTGCTGACCTATGTCGAAGCCCGCGAGCAGTTGGTCCGCGCGCTGCCTCTGGTCGCGGTCGGAGGCTTCTGGGTCCCACGCTCCGTCCTCTCAGGCTTCGTAGACTCCATCCTCACCGGCCAGGGCCGCCGCCTGAAGACCGACGCAGTCACGAATCTAAGCCGCCGCGAACAGGAAGTCCTGGACTCGCTCCTGGAAAACCTTTCGAACAAAGAAATCGCCAGCAAGCTGAACATCGCTGAGCGCACCGTGAAATTCCACGTCTCCAACCTGCTAAGCAAATTCGGAGTCCGCCGCCGCGCCGACCTGATCCTCCTAACCTTCCAGCGCCGCATGGCGCAGCCCTAAATTCCCGCGATTCGATATCGCGCTGCATTTCAGCAGGGCCATTTCCGGCTCACGTGGCAAGCGTCAGGGCACGGCTTTAGCCGCTGAGGTTAATTCTTCGAGCTGCCACATCGGGCTCATTCCTGGTCCGAAGTCTATGTAGGGGCGTCGCTTCAACGCGTCCCTTCCGAGCCCTTCTCTCAATGAGCCCGGCCCAAAATGAAACTCAAAATAAGACTTAACCATCTGGTAACGCCATGCTACACTCTTGTCATTCAGAAGTGTCACTGGCCGTCCTGAAGCAGCGCAAAACCTCGATTCTTCCGGTCCAGAAAATGCCATGTCCGCGGAAATGCGGAGCCAATCCGAGCCGCCATTCCGACCGGCAAAGGCCGCCTTCCTCTGAAGCGTCTAAGCTCTTTAGAATGAACACTTGCAGAAGTGTATCAAAACAAGCGCCTTTAACTATCTTTAGAATGAACACTTATGAAAAACACTAGGGGGGTGGGGTACACAACTTGCAAACAGTCGCAATCGCTGAATCTCAATCCGAAAACGTAAACCGAACGATGTACCAGAGCGCCTTCACCCCGTCCTTCCAGGTGATCTTTTTCCCCTCTTCATACGTTCGGCCCGCGTAAGAGATCGGTACCTCGTAAATCCGCCAATTGTGCTTGGCGATCTTCGCGGTGATCTCCGGCTCGAATCCAAATCGGTCTGACCGCAGCTGAATTCCCTGCAAAACCTCCTTCCGAAAAACCTTATAGCAAGTCTCCATGTCGGTCAGCTTCAGGTTGGTAAAGATATCCGAAAGCAGCGTCAGGATTTTGTTCGCGACGTAGTGCCAGAAATAATGCACCCTCTGGGGCCCGCCCAGAAACCTCGACCCATACACCACGTCCGCCCGTCCATCCAAAATCGGTTCCAGCAGCTTGGGATAGTCGCGGGGGTCGTATTCCAGGTCGGCATCCTGCACAAGTACGATGTCCCCGCTGACCTGTGCGAACCCCCGCCGTAGCGCCGCGCCTTTGCCCTGATTCTGCGCCTGAAAGAAAAACCGCAGGTCGCTCAGCGCAATCGGGTCGGTCCCGTCCTGAGCCGGTGCCGTCTCTTCCCCCTTCGCCTGCCGCGCCGCCATGTTCTCCAGAATTTGCTTGGTCCCGTCCGTCGAGCAATCGTCGACGACGATCACCTCCTTGCGCGTCTCGGTGTCCAGCACGCGCCGAAGGATCTCATCAATGGTTTTCTTCTCGTTGTAAACGGGAATCACGATCGAGACTTTAGGATCGTGCAAAGCCGAAGGCGAATAGCGTTGGCGCGCCATAAGTGAGTCGCGATTGTAACGGTCACAATACGCCCGAGTAAAGCAGCCGCCCCAAGGCCGCGCCCAGCCAAGCAGAGCCGCACTTCACCAAGCGAAGCCGTGCCAAGCCAAGGCGAGCCGCACCGAGCAGAGCCGCGCGAAGCCAAGCTGCGCCCACCCAAGCCGCCGACCCGCAGCGCAACCTTCCCGCCACCCACTTTGCCCCAGTTTCCGAAGCGGCTATCATAACCGTGCGGCAGATCGAGCCATCCTGCAGTTCCAGCTCCTCTTCCGCTCTGCGAACTCTGTGCTCTCTGTGTTGAAATCTTTCTTTCGCTTTTTGCTGAGAAGATGACGACCTTCTACATCGAACAATTCGGCTGCCGCGCCACCCAAGCGGATGGCGCCGCGCTAGAGCGCCAGCTGCGCGACCGCGGTTACATCGCTGCCCGCGAGGCGGCCGCTGCTGACATCGTCATCGTGAACACTTGCACGGTCACCGCCTCCGCCGATTCTCAGGCTCGGGACGCCATCCGCAAAATCCACGCCGGCAACCCCGCCGCCCAGCTCATCGTCACCGGCTGCTACGCACAACGCGCGCCGGAAGAACTGGCCGCGCTGCCCGGCGTCTCCTGGGTCGTCGGCAATTCGCACAAGCCGCAGATTCCTGACCTCGCGGCGCGGATCGAACTCATTTCCTCAGCTTCGAGGGATGCGGGCTCTTTCGTCCCTACTGAAAAACTTTTCGGTTCCGGCCCGCGGCTCGAGAGCGCCGATCCAGGCTTTGACCACACCGATCTGTCCCTCGATCACGCCCCAGCGAAAATCCTGACCGGCGACATCTTCGCGCAAACCACCTTCCTCGCCGCGCCGATCGTTGGCGGAGAAGGGAATCACACTCGCCCCACGCTGAAAATCCAGGATGGCTGCAACAGCCGCTGCTCCTACTGCGTAATTCCGTTTGTCCGCGGAAAAAGCCGCAGCCTTCCGCCCAACGAAGTCATCGAAGAAACCCGCCGCCTCAGCGAATCGGGCTACCGCGAAGTCGTCCTGAGCGGCATCAACCTCGGCACCTACGGCCGCGATCTTTCGCCGCGCGTCGAATTCGACGATCTCCTCCGCCGCATTCTCGACGAAACGCCGATCGAGCGGTTGCGTATCAGCTCCATCGAGCCTCTCGACGTGACCCAGGACCTGATCGCGCTGTTCGCCTCCACTCCGCGCATCGCTCAGCATTTCCACATGCCTTTGCAATCGGGCTCCGACCGCATCCTCGCCGCCATGCACCGTTGGTATCGCGCCGAACACTACGCTCGCCGCGTCGAACTCATCCGCGAGCATCTCCCGCACGCCGCCGTCGGCGCCGATGTCATCGCCGGCTTTCCCGGTGAGACCGAAGAAGATCACGCGACCACTAAGGCATTCATCGAGCGCCTACCCTTCACCTACCTCCACGTTTTCTCCTTCTCGAAACGTCCAGGCACTCGCGCCGCGTCGCTTTCCGACGAAGTTCCCGCAGCCGCAATTCATCGCCGCGCCCGCGAACTTCGCGCGCTCGGCGAAAACAGAGCCGCCGCGTTCCTCCGCACGCAAGTGGACCGATCGCTTGAGATTCTCACGCTGCGCCACACGTCACGCGCCTCTGTGGAAAAGAGTTGGACGCCGGCCATCTCCAGCAACTATCTCCAGGTCCACTTGTCCGGCGAATGGCCGCCAAATCAAATGATGCAAGCCCGCGTGATTTCCGACGGCGCTGGCCACCTCGATGCACAACCGGAAACTTCCAACGTTTTTGCCATTCAGCACCCGCCGCGAGGGTGAGAAGCTTTCTCTATGCTCGTTCTTGGGATTGCCAGCCTCGACCCGGATTCCGCCGTCGCCCTCCTCGATGAAAAATCGATCTTAGGCGCCATCGAGGAAGAAAAACTCAATCGATCGCTCGGCGCGGACACGGTTCCCAGCCGCGCAATCACGCGAGTTCTTGAGCAGCACGGCGCCAAACCGTCAGACCTGACTGTGGCCGCGCTAGCGGACCTTCCACAGCAAGCCCGGCTGCGCGAATCTGGTTTGGGCTCGAAATTTTCCGCCAGTCGCAAGCGCCGCTCCGCTCGCGACCTCCGCAAGTCCACATCGATTCCGCAGCTTCGCCAACATCTGGACCGCGTCAAGCTGCAGCAATACGAGCATCACCTGTGCCATGCCGCGAGCACGTTCTATACCTCCGAGTTTGATCGCGCCCTGATCCTCACGCTCGATGGCGGCGCTGCGGGCCGTTGCGGCCAAATTTCGCTCGGCGAAAAAGACGAAATTCGCCCGCTGCGCACCATGCAGTTTCCCGATTGCCTGGGCTGGTTTTATTCGCGCATCACCGCGCTGCTCGGTCTGCGCCCTCACTACGACGAGCACAAGGTGCAATGGCTCGGCCGCCAGGGCCAGCCCGAATACCTTCCCGTTTTCCGAAAACTCTTTCGGAACGACGCTCACGGCTTGCCCGTCCTCGACAGCCGCTACTTTGCCGCCGGCCCCGACGAACGCGGCACGTTCTCTCCGCAGTTTTATCGCGAGCTGAAAATCCACAAAGACAAGTTCCGCGAAGATCCCTCCATTTGCGCAGCCCTGGCCCGCAGCGCGCAACTTTTTCTGGAAGAAACCGTCCTCGAAATCGCCCACCATTTCCAGGCGCAAACCGGCGCCGATTCGCTGTGTATCGCCGGTGGCGTTTTCCTAAACGTTTTGCTGGTCCGTGCCCTGGAAACGCGCAGCACCTTCGATCGTGTCCACGTGCAGCCGGTGGCCGGCAACGCGGGCACGGCTCTAGGCGCCGCTTTTCTGGCCCGCAAGAAACTCTCGGGAAAATCCGGCCGCGCCCCGATGACCACACTCGCGCTCGGACCGGGGCTCGGCTCGCAGGAAATCAAGGCGGTCCTCGACAACTGCAAAATCATCTACAAGTATTTGTCCGGCGAAGAGCAACTCATCGCCGAAAGTGTCAAACTCCTGCAACGCGACAAAATAGTCGCCTGGTGCCAGGGCCGCACCGAATTCGGACACCGCGCGCTCGGCAACCGCAGCATCCTGGCCTCGCCCTTTTCCGAATACGTCATCGACAACGTGAATCAGTACATCAAGCACCGCGCCGATTTTCATCCGTTCGCGCTCTCGGTTCCCGCCGAGCGCGCCACGGATTTCTTCGACTGCTCGCCCAACTGTCGCTTCATGGCCTCGCTCGGCACGCTGAAGAATCAGGTCTCGGGCCTGGAACAATTCGCCTTCAATGGCCGCGAAGTTCGCGTCCACACCATCGACAAAGACTCCAACCCCGCGTTCTGGCGCCTGCTGCACAAATTCGGCGAAACCGCTCCAGCCCCGGTCCTCGTTAACACGTCCTTCAACTTGTTCGGCGAACCGCTGGTCTCCGACCCCCGCGAAGCCGTCCGCAGCTTCTACTGTTCCGGCATCGACGCACTGGCTTTGGGCTCGTTCCTTGTTGTGAAGTAGGTATGGCGACTGGGGCAAAGTTGCTTTAGCATCGAACGCGGAGTGAAACCGACCCATGCACAGCATGTCGATTCTCTTGCTTGTTTGCGCCGCAACCTTGCTGACATCGGCACAGAAACTACCCGAAAAAATTGATTCCGACTCTTTAGAGCTGCAAGGTGACACGTTGGGCGAGACTGCTGCGACATTCTCTGCGCATCATACCAAGGCCCAGTGCGTGGCCTCATCGCCCAGGACGAAGAATTGCTACGAATGGGAGAACATTTCGATATTTGAAATGCGCGCGCACCCGGACTCAGGATGCTCTCCCGCAACGCACTCGGACGCGGGCTGCGTTCAGGGATTGACAGCGACTTTTAAGGATGAGCACCTGAATCTGTTGAGCTATGCCGTAGAAGGCAACGACAAGAGTTCCGCCGTGGTCGGGCTCAAAAAAAAGTATGGGAAACCGTCGATCGACACTCCCGAGGCGACGATTTGGATGAGCGGCAACGACGTCCTCAGCGTGGTCGTCGGGAAAGCAACCGAGGGAGCCAGTGGGCCAACGCTTGTCACTTTCATGATCAGTCGGGCATGATGTACTTCAACTCTCGAAAATCACTTGTGCGAAGGCTTGGTCCGCCGTGTGCGTGATGCTCAGCGCGATATTCTTCACGCCCATGCGCTTCGCCACGTTTCCAGCCTCACCCGCTAGCTTGAGCGTGGGCCGGCCGCCCTTCTCGCGCACTACTTCGACGTCCACCCAGCGCACTCCGCGACTCCAGCCCGTGCCCAGAGCCTTCATAGCTGCTTCTTTGGCCGCGAAGCGCCCGGCGTATCGCTCGTATTTGTTCTTGAAGCGCTCGCAGTATTCACGCTCCTTCAGCGTGTAAAGGCGCCGCAAGAAGGTTTCGCCATGCCGCTCGATCGCCGCCTGTACTCGGGCCACTTCGGCGATGTCCACGCCCAATCCGACGATCAAGATTCCTCCCGCGTTGACGTCTTCTTACCCGGGGACCGAGGAAGCGCACAGAAAGCACTGCATCTCCGGACTCTCAGAGATGATGCGCACGCATTGTTCAAACCTGGGAACCATCTCCCGCGATTCTTCAGGAATGTCCGCCGTTTCCAGACGCCAAAACTTCGCTTCCTGAAGAAAGATGCGCAGTATGTTTTCCTCGCCAAAGGAAAGGATAAGGCAACTGTCCAGGAACGGCACGATCCGCCCATTCTTGAAAGACATGGCCGCGGACGGCGTGGAAAACAGCAGAACGATGGTTTTGTTTTCCCGCTCCCATTTTCCGAATAGTGTCAGCGCTTGGTTGGAAGACAGTGCATCCATGACTACACCCGCCGAGTCTGAAGGGATATTCGCATTCCCGAATACGATGCTCGCGGCACAATTCGCGGGCCGGGGGGCAGATGCGCGCGTCCGCAGCCCCGCAACTCAGATCTCCCACGCAAACTGCGATTATACTGATAAGGCCGTGGCCACCGCGAAAACATCGCCAAGCAAGCGCCGCAACCGCAAACAGGCGAGGGCCCGCGTAGCCGGGAAGCCGTGGACCGAACGTGTGCTGCGCGGCGTTCACGTGCTGCAAGTGCCCGCATTCTCGAAAATTCCCTGGCTCGTGCATGGGTTCAGCACGCGCCCTGGCGGCGTCAGCGAGAGCAATAGCGAGAAAGTGCTGAATCTCGGCGCCGTCGAATGGGACACGCGCGAAAATGTCGAAGAAAACAAGCGCAGGTTCCTGGCGGCGCTTGGCGCTCCCGATCTAACTTTGATTTCCTTGCACCAGATTCATTCCGACTTGGTGCGGTCCTTCGATGCCGCGCCCGCGAAGCAGTGCAAAGGCGACGCGTCGGCCACGAATTGTGCCGGCTTGCTGCTGGGCGTGCGCACCGCCGATTGCGCCCCGGTTCTGGTGGTCGATCCGAAGAAACGCGTGGTGGCCGCCATTCATGCCGGATGGCGCGGAACTTTGCAGCGCATCGTCACCAAGACGATCGGGCAGATGCAGATGGAATTCGGCTGCCGGCCGCAAGATCTGCTCGCTGCGATTGGGCCAACGATTGGTGGCTGCTGCTACGAAGTTGGCACCGAGGTCGCTTCTGCTTTCGCCGCGAAATTTGCCAACGCCTCGGAGTTTTTCGACGAGTTGCGCACTGGCGACGAGCCCAACCCGCTGCAATGGCTGAACATGATGCCTCCGGGTCACCAGTCGCCGCCGAACAAGGTGCTGCTTGATTTGAAGAAAGCGAACCGGTTGCAGCTGTTGGAAGCCGGAGTTCGCGAGGAAAATATTTTTGTTACGGAACTTTGTACCTCGTGTGCTGTTGAGCGGCTTTTTAGCTATCGAAAAGAGGGTGCGGCTAGCGGTCGGTTGATGGGCGTGGTCGGGATACGGTCTTGAAGCGCGAACGCTGCGCTTTGTCTGGGACTGCGTTTGGGGCTTGGACGGCGACTTTGCGGGGATCAGCGAGGAGCCGGCAGGATGCCGGGGCTACCAGGGGGCTGAGTTAGGGGAGAACGGCGAGGGGCGAGGTGCCGATTTCGTTCAGTGCTAGCTGGCCGCAGGCGGCCATTACGTCGCGGCCGCGGGAGTGGCGCACGAAGGTGGGGATGCCGCGGTCGATCAGGAGTTTTTGGAAGAGGTCGATGTCTTCGACGGAAGACTCGTGATAGGGAAGCTGGCCGGGGTTCCAGGGGATCAGGTTCACTTTCGCGGCTTTTAGTGGCGCCAGCAATTTCACGACGCGGCGCGCATCGGCCAGGGAATCGTTCACGCCGCCGAGCATCACGTACTCGAACATCAAGTATTCCCACGAACGCAGCGGATATTCCCGGCAGGCCTTCATCAGCGTGGCCAGCGGATATTTGCGGTTGATGGGCATCAGCGCGTTGCGCTGCTCGTCGTTCGACGCGTTCAAGGAAATGGCCAGGTGCGGCCGGACTTCCCCCTTGGCCAGGCGCTCGATGCCCGGAACGATGCCGCTGGTTGAGAGCGTGGCGTGTTTGGGCGAAATGGCGACGCCTTTCGGATCGAGCAGAATCCGCAGCGCCGCCATCACGGGATCGAAGTTCAGCAGCGGCTCGCCTTGTCCCATCAGGACGATGTTGGTGTTCGGCGTCAGCCCCGCTTTGTGCTCCTCGAGCGGCAGCAGCACCTGGGCCACAATTTCACCCGCCGTCAGATTGCGAATCAACCCAAGCTGCGCCGTAAGGCAAAACTGGCAATCGACCGCGCAACCCGCTTGCGTCGAAATACAGATCGTTTGCCGGCCTTCGCTGGGCATGAACACGGCTTCCACCGAAGCCGGCCGGACCGGCCGAGCTTTCTCTGCGGACTCTGCGCCCTCTGTGGTGAATTCTTCTTTCTTCGACGTTTCCGAGCCCGGCAGCGCAAACAAATAGCGCACCGATCCATCCTGCGACACATACCGCTGCCGCACGATTGGCAAGGTGATCCGCGCCTCGTTCGCCAAACGCTCGCGTAAAGCCGCGGGCAGAGTCGACATCTGTGCAAGGTCGAAGATTCGTTCCACATAAAGCGCATGATAAAGCTGCGCGCCGCGATACGCGGGCTCGCCGAGTTCCACGCACAGTGCTCTCAGTTCGTCCTTCGATTTGCCCAGGAGTTCGATAGCCATGAGAATTGGCGGCGCCAGAAAAACCGCGCCAGTCTTCAATAATAGCACGCACGCAGAGCTCGACCTCGTTGCAGTGGCCGTATTCCTTTACCTCCTTTGCTTCCTCAAGCTCCGCTACTTCCCTGGAAACCGCGCTATAATTCCTTGGCAATCCCCTTAATTTCCGGATTGCCCTCGGAGGTGCTTCGTGCAGAAGCAAACAACCACGGAAACGATGGCCATCGCCGACTGGGTGAAAGGCCTCGCGGCCATTTCAGAGCGTGAGTTCACGCTGCAGAATGTGCAGGACTACATTCTTTCGCACGCCGTTCGTCCTGAAACGCTCGACAAGTACCTGTTCTTCTCCAAGGGCAACTACACGCGCAATCTGATTTTCAAGAACGATATGTTCGAGTGCATGACCATCTGCTGGGAGATTGGCCAATCCAGCCGGGTACACAATCATCGCGGCCAGAATTGCTGGATGTCTGCGCCCATCGGCCGGCTGCGGGTGCAGAATTTTCGCGTCAACGAACGTGACGCGGCCCTTGGCACGTGTCACATTATGCCGACGGACATCTACGACATGGACGCCGCGCATCCCGCCTACGTCAACCCGCTGGAACCGGTGCACCAGGTGCTGAATCTGCCCGAATTCAACCAGCGGGCGGTGAGCATCCACATCTATTCCAAGCCGTTCGACACCTGCGAAGTCTACCAGCGCGAAAAGGGCACTTATGCCGACGTTCCGCTGCATTACACCAGCGAATACGGCAAGCTGCATCCCGACGAGAAGCTGATCTAGGGTCGCGCCGAGCCCGCAAGTACTATTCTTCTCAAGTGGTTACCGTCACTTTTGCTTCTATTTCTTCTTTCCGCCCGCCTGTGTCACAATTGTACGGTGGCGACCGAAGCGCGCGACATCCAGAAACGTGTTCTGCCGAACGGCTTGGTGGTCTTGACCGAGACTATGTCGCACGTACGCTCGGTTTCCGTGGGCGTGTGGATTCGCAACGGCTCGCGGCGTGAAGTGCAGGAAGAGAATGGCCTGGCGCACTTCATGGAGCATATGGTCTTCAAGGGCACCGAGCGGCGCTCTGCGGAAGCGATTGCGCGCGAGATGGACTCGGTTGGCGGAATGCTCGACGCCTTCACCTCCAAGGAACAAATCTGCTTCAACGCCAAAGTGCTCGACGAGCACATGCCGATCGCGTTCGACGTAATTGCAGATTTGGTTTTGCGACCGAAGTTCGATTCCGAAGACGTCAAGAAAGAGCGCCAAGTTGTCCTGGAAGAAATCAAGATGGACCTGGACAACCCGGAATATCTGCTGCACGAGATTTTCACGCGCGGTTTTTGGCCGGAGCATCCGCTGGGCCGGCCGATTCTAGGCACGCCGGAAACGGTGAAGAAATTCAATCGCGACGCCTTGCGGCAGAGGTTTCAGCATTGGTTTGCGCCGGACCGGCTGGTGCTCTCCGCGGCAGGTAATGTGAAGCACGAGCAGGTGCTGGAGCTGGTGGAACGGGAATTCGGCGGCTTGCAGCCAAGCGGCGAACCGGAAGAGCACGACGCGCCTTCAACGCACGCGCCCATTCACATCGAATCGAAGCGCGATCTCGAACAGGTGCATGTGTGCATCGGCGTGCCATCGGTGCCGCTGGCCGACGAGCGGCGCTTTGCGGTGGCGGTGATGAACAATCTGTTGGGTGGTGGGATGTCTTCGCGGCTGTTCCAGAACATTCGCGAAAAGCAAGGTTTGGCCTACGCGGTGTTCAGCGAGCTGACGCCGTATTCCGATGCGGGGATGATGACCGTTTACGCCGGGACCGCCAAGGAGACCGTCGGGCAGGTTATCGATCTGGTCGTCAAGGAATTCCGCGAGCTGAAAGAATCGCTGGTTACCGAGGAAGAACTGCTGCGCGCCAAGAATCACTTGAAGGGCTCGCTTATGCTTTCACTGGAGTCCACCAGTGCGCGGATGTCCAACCTGGCGCGGCAGGAACTGTATTTCCGGCGATTCTATTCCCTGGACGAAATTCTTGCCGGAATCGAAGCGGTGACCCGCGAAGAAATCCAGGCGGTCGCGCGCGAATTCTTCCGCTCCGAGCAAATCGCCGTTACGGCTCTAGGCCCCCTCAACGGCTTCACCCTCGACCGCTCGCGCCTCGCCTGCTAGCGCAGATTTCGACAACTTTTCACATTCTGCATTGACGCTCTGTTGCCGCTCTGCCATGATGCAGAAATTCGGTGCGCGTTGTGCTGCACTGGGCTGCCTCACTGAGGGGGAAGCGATCGGCTTGCGGGTTTCCATTCTGGCGTCGGGCAGCTCGGGGAACATCACCTTACTCGAGACTGAGCATACCCGCCTCCTGATTGACGCGGGACTCGGCAAACGCGAAACGCTGGCGCGGCTGGCGGCCGTCGAGAAAGAAGTTGACCACCTCGACGGAATTCTGATTACCCACGAACATAGCGACCATTGCAACGGGTTGCCGCAGATGCTGGGCATGTGGAAAGCGCCGCTGTATGTCACCGAGCCGACCATGGACGCGCTGCATCGCGCGCTGCCCGACCGGCTGGGCAAACGCCTGCGCGGCGTCGAGACCATTCATGCGGGGCAGCGGTTTTGTGTTGGAGATATTGAGGTTCATGCATTTGCGATTCCTCACGATGCTGCCGACCCGATTGGGTTCACGTTTCGCACCTGCGGTGTGAAGATGGCGCTGGTGACCGATCTCGGGTACATGCCACAGCTGGTCAAAGTTCATCTGCGCGACGCCGATTGCCTGATGCTGGAATCGAATCACGATCTCGACATGCTGAAGGTTGGCCCGTATCCCTGGGTCGTGAAGCAGCGCGTGCTAAGCCGGACCGGGCATTTGTCGAACCACGCGGTCAGCGAGTATTTGTGCGATCCCGATGGATTTGACGCGCGGGCGCGCTATCTCGTGCTCGCGCATCTTTCGCTGGAGAACAACAATCCCGACGTGGCGCGGATTTCGGCTGAAGAAGCGCTGCGCCGGCGCCCCGCCGAATGCGCGTTTACCGGCGAGTTGCTGATCGCTACCCAGGAAGCGCCGCTAGGAACATTGCAGCTGTAAAAACTCCGGCAATTCTTCAAAGTCTCAGTATTCCCAACCTTTCCGCCATATGAACGCGGTCGCCTTTTCCCTGTACGCTTGACGCCACTGCCGTAGTGGTGTATCCTAACAGTGATACACTTGACTCAGAATGTTTTTCAAACTCAATCCTGCGACGGGCCAGCCACTCTACCTGCAACTGATGCAGCAGATTCGACATGCCGCCGAAACGGGAGCGTTACGCGATGGCGATCAATTGCCGGGGATCCGGACGCTGGCCGAGGAGTTGGTAGTCAGCCCAAACACCATAGCGAAAGCGTATTCCGAGTTGGAGCACGAAGGACTGCTGGAACTACGGCAAGGTTCGGGAGCGTTTCTCTGCGTGAAGCGAAGGACGCGCTCGCTTGCGGACCACGTGCACGGCGCGCGACGGCGAATACGCGAGTTGATCGAGCGGTTGCGGGATGACGGATTGCTGGATGAGGAAATCCGCCGAGCGTTCGAGGCCGAGCTACTGCACCCGACGGAAATCGTGAGGAAACCATGACTAATGCGCCCGCGATCGAAACGCACGGCCTCGTGAAGTCGTACGGTCGCGTGGAGGCCGTGCGGGCGCTGAATCTTTGCGTTGAGCCAAACTGCATCACGGCATTTCTGGGCTGCAATGGCGCGGGAAAGAGCACGACAATCAAAATGCTGCTCGGAATGATCGCGCCGTCAGCCGGCGAAGGCACAGTGCTGGGGAAGCGCATTGGCGATCCGAACGAAAGCCGCGAAGCGCGGGGGAAGATTTCATACGTTGCCGAGAACAAGCCGCTCTACGGCTACATGAGCGTCGAGCAGACGATACGTTTCGCGGGTTCGTTTTACCGCGATTGGCGCGACGAGACGGCAAAGGAGTTGCTGTACAGGTATGGATTGCCGCTCGAACGAAAAGTCAGGCTGCTCTCCAAAGGGATGCGCACAAAACTGGCATTGCTACTGGCATTTGCTCGCCGGCCGGAACTGCTGATTCTCGATGAGCCAAGCGAAGGGCTCGACCCCGTCGGAATCGAGGAGTTACTGCAGACATTGGTGGGGCAGTGCGCGGAGGGAACAACGGTGTTTTTCTCTTCTCACCAGATTGCGGAGGTAGAGCGCATCGCGGACCGCGTCTGCATTCTTGATAAAGGCCGTCTTATGGTGGACGCTTCGCTGGATCATCTGCGCGAGTCGTACCGGCGCATTGACTTGGTTTTTCCCACTACGCCGTGCGAGCCCGACTTTCGGATGAACGGAATCGAAAGCGTGCGAGGAGCCGGCTGCCAGCTGAGTGTGTTTGCAAGCGGTAATGTGGAAGCCGTAATCGAACGCGCGCACGATCTCCGCGCCACTTCGATCGAGGTTGCGCCGGTAGGTTTGCGCGACATTTTTCTCGAAACTGTGAAGGAGAACTGAACGTGCTTTGGTACAAGGCGTGGCTCGAGACACGAACGCGATTTCTCGTTTCGCTTGGCTTTCTGGTGATCATCCTCACATTCTTCGTTCACCACGCCGAGAGCATTCTGCCGCGCGAGCCGAAAGCCAGCACTTACGAATTGATGTTTTTCGCTCACTCTTATCTCGCGGGGCTCTGGATGCTTTGCGTCATCCTGCTGGGCATGGGAGGATTGCTGCGGGAGAGGGCGGCCGGAGTCTCCTCGTTCACACTGGCGCTGCCCGTCAGCCGGGCGCGGCTCGCGGCAGTGCGCATCACCGTTGGCGTTATGCAATCGATCGCTCTGGCCATTGTGCCTTGGGCCGCAATCCTATTTGTTTCGGCGATAGCCGGTCGGCCGTTTTTTGTTTCGCAAGCTTCCTTCTACGTTCTGCTGCTCGTCACCGGCGGAATGGTGTATTTCGCGCTGGCGATTCTTGTTTCCTCGATTGTGGACGGAGAATATACGGCGCCCGCCGTCGCGTATGGAGCAGCCATCCTGGTCGGAATCATATGTGGCAGCGTTAGCAAGCTGCGACCATTTCTCGATCTCTGGCGCTTCATCACTGGCGATAACCATTACAACAAAACCACCCATCTTCTTTCCGGGCCGATCCCGTGGTTCGGGATCTTTGCCTGCCTATGCGTTGCGGCGCTGATGTTTCTTGCGTCGGTGCGGGTCATCCAAAGGCGGGAGTTCTGATGGCCGCTCTTCGAACACTCGTTGACACTTCGTCACCCGCTGAACTAAACTCTTTTTGTTCTTGGTAGAGGTGCGGAGGCCATCAGTAGCCGGGCTTGTTGTTCCGATCAGCTTCGGAAGCTTGGGTGAAAGGGGCCGCTGGTAGTCGATTGGTTGCTGGTTGAGCCGAATCGATTGCTAGCCACCGGTTGTCCGCCGAAATCGTTGCGGTAGTTGAAACCGCGGCGGTTGGGGGTCAGGTCTAAGGCCTGCCCACTGTCATCCGGTTATTGGATGAAGCGCTATCGAGAGGCAGCAGCCCGAGTGGTTTCCTCGCGGTTCCTTCCTTTCTTTTCGCTTCTTCCCACAAAATCTTGAACGGGCGGAAATTTTGCGTCTATGAATCTTTTTGAGCTTACACGCGCGCTGGTAGACATCGAGTCGGTGACCAACAACGAGGGACCGGTTGGCGACTTTTTGTTCACGCACCTGTCTGCGCTGGCATCGCGCTACGACGGGCGGCTGGAACGCATTCCGGTGGCGCCGCAGCGCGACAATATTTTCGTCGGTTGGGGCGAGCCGGTCGTGACGCTGTCCACGCACATGGATACCGTACCGCCATTTTTTGGCTCGAACGAGGACGAGGATTTCCTGTGGGGTCGCGGGTCGTGCGACGCGAAGGGGATTATCGCGGCGATGATCGCAGCCGCTGAGAAATTATTGGCTGCGGGAACGCGAAATTTCGGGTTGTTGTTTGTGGTAGGCGAGGAGCGCAACTCCGCCGGAGCGAAAGCGGCGGCGGCAACGCCGCGCGGCTCGCGGTTTCTGATCAATGGCGAGCCCACCGACAATCGCGTCGCGCTGGGGTCAAAAGGGGCGCTGCGATTTGAGGTTACGGCACGGGGCAAGCTTGCGCACTCGGCGTATCCGGAGCTGGGGCATTCCGCGATTCACACGCTGCTCGATGTTCTGCAGGACATCCGGCGAATCCCTTTGCCGCAGGACGAATTGCTGGGTCCCAGCACGCTGAACGTTGGCACGATTTCCGGCGGGCGGGCGCCCAATGTTGTAGCGGATGAGGCGCGGGCGGAGATCATGTTTCGCACCGTCGGCGATCCCACACCGCTGCGTGAAGCGGTAGCGGCTGTAGTGGCGGGTCGCGTGATGGCCCGCGAGGTTTTGCACACGCCCGCGATCCGGTTGACGGGTTTCGACGGCTTGCCGACCACTGCGGTGGCGTTTACGACGGACATTCCTGCGTTGAGTGGGGCCTGGGGGCAAGCTTTTCTGATCGGGCCGGGCAGCATTCATGTAGCGCACACGGCGGAAGAGCGCATCGCGAAGAAGGAGTTAGCGGAGGCGGTGGAGATTTACGCGCGGATGGTCACGCAACTCTTGTCGGCAGGGCGGGCGCGCACATGACTCTGGGCTTGGCGATTGTTGGACACGGAAAGATGGGGCGCTTGGTCGCGCAGCTGGCGCCTGAATATGGATTCGACGTCCGCGCGAAATTCGACAGCAAAAACAATTCGCAGGGAGATGGATTGACGCGCGACGCGCTTCAGGGTGTCGACGTTGCGCTCGAATTTTCGACGCCGCATACCGCCGCGCAAAATATTCAGCAACTCGCTATGGCGGGAGTCAACGCTGCTGTCGGAACTACCGGCTGGCTCGAACATCTTCCCGCGGTGCGGAGAGCTGTGGCAGAGAGTGGGATCGGCCTGGTTTGGGCTCCTAATTTTTCCGTGGGCGTGAATCTGTTTATACAGACAGTGGCGTACGCAGCGACTCTTTTCGCCGAGCAGCACGAATACGAGGCGTGGGGCTGGGAGATTCACCACGCGGCAAAGAAGGATGCGCCTTCGGGCACCTTGCGCAAATTGGCGGACGAGATGCGGACGGCTGGATATGAGCGGCCGATTGGTTTGAGTTCCAATCGCGCGGGGGCGCATCCGGGGACGCACGAGATTGGATTTGATTCGTTGGCCGATACGATCACGTTGCGGCATACGGCGCGCAGCCGCGAGGGTTTTGCCCGGGGGGCTTTGCGGGCGGCGCGGTGGGTGGCGGGGAAGAAGGGTTTGTTTGAGTTTCGGGAGATTTTGGGGGAGTTGGGTGAGGGAACTCAGAGTAAGGAGTGAGCGGGGATGTCGTTATGACGGTGCTGGGGTGTTGTCTAAACCCCGCCGTCTGAAGACGGTGGCTACAGGTTTTGTGATTCGCAGATTTCTAGTTTGTGAAAAAGAAGGAGAAACGAAATGTTTACAGGATGCGGGACGGCGATGGTTACACCTTTTCGTGGCGATGGATCGCTCGATGAATCCACGCTGCGAAATTTGATACTGCGGCAGATTGACGCGGGAATCGATTTCCTGGTGCCTTGCGGCACGACTGGGGAGAGCCCCACGCTGACGCATGAAGAGCATTTGCGCGTGGTGGAGATTACCGTCGAGCTGGCAAAGGGTAGGGTGCCGGTGCTGGCCGGAGCGGGCGGGTACAACACCGCCGAAGTGATTGTGCTGGCGCGCGAACTGGCCGCGATCGGGGCCGACGGCATTCTTTCCGTCACGCCGTATTACAACAAGCCGACACAGGAGGGTCTGTACCAGCACTATCGTGCGATTGCTAACGCGATTTCGCTACCAATTATTCTGTACAGTGTGCAGGGACGCACTGGCGTGAATATCGAGCCTGCTACGGTGAAACGTCTCGCCGGGATCGAAAATATCGTTGGCCTCAAGGAAGCGTCGGGCAGTATCGGGCAGATGGTGGCGATCCTGAATATTGTTCCCGATGACTTCATCGTGCTTTCCGGCGATGACGCCATCACCTTGCCGCTGATCGCGCTCGGCGGTCGCGGCGTAATCTCTGTGGTGTCAAACGAAATCCCCGCGGAGATGGCGCAACTCGTTCGGCTGGCGGTGCGGGGCGATATTTCAGGCGCGCGCGAGATTCACCGGCGTTACCATGCCCTGATGGAAGTAAATTTTGTGGAGTCGAATCCAATTCCGGTGAAGGCGGCCATGGCGGAAATGGGTTTGCTCGAGCCGGTGTGGCGGCTGCCGCTCGTGCCTCCCAAGGCGGAAAATTTCGCGCGGGTGCGCGACGTCCTGGCCTCCGTAGGACTCGCCGAGAGAGTGCATGCTGCCATCGCAAATTGAACGACTTTTCGACGAGCCGCCGGCACAGTACAGCGAAGAACATTTCCGTCTTTTTGGCGAATTCAAGGACGCGTTGAATCGCGGCGAGGTGCGCGCCGCGGAACCCGATCCCGCAACAAAAACCGGATGGCGGGCGAACGCCTGGGTGAAAAAGGGGATTCTCCTCGGCTTCCGTATGGGCACGATTGTGGACATGTCGGGCGATCCGTGGCGGCAGCCGTTCATCGACAAGTCGACGTACCCGTTGCGCGCTCTTACTCCGGCGGACGGTGTGCGCGTCGTCCCTGGCGGATCGAGCATCCGCGATGGCAGCTACATCGGCCGGGGCGTGGTGTGCATGCCGCCGATGTTCGTGAATGTCGGCGCGCATGTGGGTGAAGGCACGATGATCGATTCGCACGCGCTGGTGGGAAGCTGCGCGCAGGTCGGGCGCAACTGTCACCTATCCGCCGCCGCACAGATCGGCGGCGTGCTGGAGCCGGTTGGCGCACTGCCGGTGATTATTGAAGACGACGTTTTGGTGGGAGGCAATTCCGGGGTGTACGAAGGCACGGTGGTCAAACGGCGCGCGGTGCTCGGCACCGGGACGATTCTGAATCGCTCGATTCCGGTCTACGATCTGGTGAAGGATGCGGTTTATGGCGCGACGGAGAGCGAGCCACTGATCATTCCCGAAGAGGCCATCGTGGTGCCCGGGTCGCGCGCGGTGTCGCACGTGTTCGGCAAGATGCATGGATTGTCGCTGCAGGCCGCGATGATCGTGAAGTATCGCGACGCGAAGACCGATGCTCGCGTGCAGCTTGAGGATTTGCTGCGCTAAGCATAAGCGCGGCGCGCTACTGCGACAGCACTTGTTCGAAAAATGCCAGCGCGCGCGGATCGTTGGACTGTCCCAGCCAGAACATGGCTTGTTTGCGCACGGCCGGGTTGCGATTGGTCTGCGCCACTTGAATCAGCTTCGGCACGCCTTCGTCTTTCGGCATCTGGCTTAACGCAAAGACGGCTTTCTTCTTTACCTCGGTGTCGGGGTCGTTTTCGATCGCGCCGGTAATCGCGCCGGCAGCTTTCTGTCCTGCCTTCTGCGCCAGCCAGAAAAGTGCCTGGCCGCGCACGTGACCGCTTTCATCGTCGTGGGCCATGCGGATCATTTCGTCCAAGGCGCCCGGTTCGCGGCTGACCGAGAGCGCAAACGTGACGTGCGCCCGGACGTCGCTGCTGGGATCGCTCTTCGCCATTTTCTGCAACGCAACGAAGCCGGGTTTGGCACGGGCTTCACCCAGCCAAAACGCCGCTTGTTTGCGCAGCTCTTCGCGCTCTTCAGGACGCACAAAGGATTGCAGCGCGCGATCGGCGGACTCGTCGGCGTGTAGGGCAATTGCCATGAGGGCTTCGCGACCCGGACGGTTGTCACCATGCCGCTCAAAGTCTTCGTCATGCACATATCCGGCGAGCAAGGCGACACTCTCGGCAGGTTTTACGCCGGTGAGCCAAACAAAGGGCAGACCGCCGGCATCAAGGGTGCACTCTGTGGAGACCAAGCGAATTTTTGTGATCTTGTTGTTCTCGGCGCGAAACAAGATCGCGAGCTCGCGGGGAGCTTCCAGTTTCACAGAGGCATCGCTCGAGTTCATGTTGATGCCGCGATCGCCGTCTTCCAGCCGGCAAGTGCCGCATCCCTGGTTCCACGATCCGTTGTAGTTGCAGCAGACTTCGCGATTGCCGGCGACCTGCGGGACGGCGTAACCAGTCCATTGCGGCTGTGTGGACCGTGCCGCCCAGCTCTGCAGTTCGGCTGCTAGCGGGGCGGACAGCGCTCGCGTCTCCAGCCGCGCGTTCTCGATGCGCGGAGCATCGTTCTGCTGGCCGTTTGCAGAAGGGAGACCCGCTCCGCCGAAGCATGCGACGGCGGCGGCGATGTAAATGCGAATCGCGATGGACGACATCTTCATTTCCCGCCTCACTTTTGCAAGATCTCCATCAAGTAGTCCGTGGCTTCCTTGTTGTGCATCAACGCTAGCTTGGATACCGCTTGTTTCTTGAGCTCCGGATCTTTTTCGCCGCGCGCAATGGCCACCAATCCGCTTGCGTTTCCCTGGATGAAATAAGCGTTCAGCACTTCTTCGCGGACGCCGCGATCGGTCTCCTTGCCATAGATCGTCTGTAGCGCTCTCGCGGAGTCCGGAGAATTGATGAGCCCGAGATTTCGCACCGCTGCGCGGCGCAATTCGGGATCCTTCTCGCTGCTGGCGGCTTCGTCCAGCCGCTTGGAATCACCGGCCAGGAAAAATGCCTGCAGGATTTCGCGCTTCACGTCTGTCGAGGCTTCTTTTTGATAGAGCTGCTGCAATTCAGCAACGCCGTGCACGAGTCCCAGTTGATGAATCGCGTCCCGGCGCAACGACACATCGCTTTCGCTTTTCGCCGCCGCGAACAAATCCTCTTTGTCGCCCGAGATCATGTAGCTCTTCAGGATGGTGCGTTTCACACCTTCATCGCTGGTTTTCGCGTAGACCTCCGCGAGCGTTTTTCTGGCTTCGCCACCACCAAAAAGTCCCAGGTACTCGACCGCTTTTCGCTGCAAGTCCGGATTACTTTGCCCGCTGGCGATGCGTCCGAGGATTTGTCGCGCTTGCGGCGATCCGCTCTGGGCGATCACGAACAGCGCCTTCGATTTCTCTCTCGGCGTAGCCGTGCTGGTCAGCACCTTCTCCAGTAGGGGCATGGCGCGCTCCGGGTCGCTGTTCATCAGCCCCTGGATGGCCAGCATTTTCAGATCGTCGTCGCTCTGCGTTTCCGGATGGGCCGCTTGCCCGGTGTGCTGCCGCACGTCAATCTCCAGGGCGCTGGCGTCTTTTTGCCACCTGCTCTGGGGAAAGCGACGCTTCAAGTCCGCGATCGTGGCCAGCGCGGTATCCCGCTTGCCCAGGCGATTCTCGGCGTAGGCTTTCCAGTAGAGTGCGGCGTCGGTCTGCGGACTGTTGAGCGCGGCGAGCTCCGCGAACTTGGCCGCCGCCTGGTCGTAACGGTCTTCGTCGAGATCTTCACGCCCGTCGTCGTAGAGTTCTGATACGCGATCGGTCTTTTCCCGTTCGCGCTCGCGGCGCTCCTGTTCGCGATCTCGTTTCTCCTGCTCACGATCGCGCTTCTCTTGCTCACGATCACGCGCTTCCTGTTCACGATCGCGTTTTTCCTGATCCTGGTCCTGCTGCTGATCCTGGCTGTCTTGCGAGCTTTGTTCCTGGTCTTGCTGAGGCGCTTGGAATGCAGTCGGGGAGCCACCGCCGATGGTGCTAGCGCTCCCGCGCGCTCGTGCGCCTCCGGGAATTGCAAGCAGCGCGGCCAACGCGACGTACATCGTGCCGCGAAAAATCGGCGTCTGCCCGCGAACCGGTAGCCTTCGCCGGGACACTTCAGCCTGCCCCATCTCTACAACGCTCATATCTTGTTCCTCTCTAGCTTTGTCGATCCATTCTGTTTCACAGCCGGCGCTGGAGATTCTGCGCGCTGCTGCAATTCCTCGCCGACCACGCGAACCTTGAATAGAATCCCGCGCGATTCGATGCGCTGGCGGATATTTTCCAATTGCGCCGGCGTAACCTGTTGCGGGCTGTGCGCCACGTCGAGCAGCACGCGTTCGAGCTCATCCAGCACATTGGCAAGCCCGGTGTCGCCTTGTTCCAGCGCGGTTTGCCGGTACAAACGGTTCTCTTCCAGCAAGTCTTCGGCCCGATGGCTTTCCGACGAAATGTTCACTTCTTTTTGCTTCACATTCGCGGGTTCCGCATTTCCGAGCTCGACCAAAACCATTTCCGAGCGGCCCAGGTGCTCGCCTACCGCCATGATCAGAACGCGTTCGCGCACGTTGCCGGCATCGGCGACGGCCGCCTCCGGAGCGACTCGCTTCGTCACGCGCCCTGCCAGGAACGCGACGATCACGACCGCAGCGATCGCTCCCACCGCTGCCCACCGCCGCGGTTCCAGCCATCCAGCGGTGAAGCCGCTGCCCGCGCTGAAACTCCACCACGGTGCTCGCCGCTCCGGGAGTCGCGGGGCGATTTGCCACCAAACGCGTTGGCCATAGTCGTCGCCGGGCTCGGGAACCGGCATTGTACTTAGAGCCGCCAGGACCGCATCAATGCGTTCGAGTTCCGCGCGGCACTCGGGACAGTCGGTTAAATGGTCCGCGATGGCATCCCGCCGCAAAACCTCACCGCCGTGATATGAGATCAATTCTTCCTCATTCGGATGTTTCATAGTTCCGTTCCCATTGCTTTGGCTTGCCCTCGGCGTTCGACAAATGGCTCCAGCGAGCGCCGCAATTTTTGCACCGAGCGGAACACTGTGTTTTTCGCCGCGCTCGTGCTCGATTTCAACGCGTCGGCGATCTCCTCGATTCCCGATCCGCCCCAGTGGCGCATCACAAACGCGGTGCGCTCAGCCGGGGTCAGTTCGTTCAGCGCGCGCCGCATGTGCACGGCGAGTTGCTCGCTTTGCGCCAGGCGTTCCGGGGAGGGCGCCGCATCGGGTACGAGGCTTGCCGGGTCGCGCTCGATCCCATCGTCACCTGGTCGCCCTGCCGGTTCGCGTTGCGCGTCTTCGCTCTTTCGCTGGCGCATGCGATCGATCGCGTAGTTCGCGGCGATGCGGTACACCCACGTTCCGAAATTGGCGCGTGCCGCAAACTGGCCAAGTTTTTGGTATGCCCGCAAGAACGCCTCCTGCACCACTTCTTCCGCATCATGCTGGTTTCCGGTCATGCGATAGGCGAGGCGAAAGACGTTGCGGCTGTGCCGCTCCACCAGAACGCGGAAAGCGTCGCGGTCGCCTGCGAGCGTCCGCTCGACGGCGATGGCGTCACTGTCCCCAGTGGCTTCCAAGCTCTGCCTCATCCGCTTCATTAGACAGGTTTTCGGGCTTGCGGTTAGGTTAATGGAAAAAAGGCGTAAGGGGAGCGAAAAGGGCTGAAGTTGAGGTCCTTCGCCTATCCTTGTCGGATAGGCTCAGGATGACACCTGGGAGGAACCGAGAGGGTTCCCGCTGGCGACCCGTGGCAAGGTGAGCCGGTCCGATGGCCTCCAGGACGAGGGTCGTCCCGAGGGCGCACTACTCGTAGCGCAGAGCGACCATCGGGTCTACTTTCATGGCTCGCCGTGCGGGCACGTAACACGCCGCCAATGCCACCAGCAATAACAGGATGGCCACCGCCGCGAAGGTCAACGGATCCTTTGCCTGCACGCCGAACAGCAAGCTCGACAGGAAACGCGTTAGGGCGAGAGCGCCGAGAACACCCGCGGCGATGCCCACCAGGGCCAGGCGCGCGCCGCGCCCTAAGACCAAAGCAAGCATGTTTTGCGGCTCTGCTCCCAGCGCCATGCGGATGCCGATCTCCTGCGTTCGCTGGCCTACTGTGTAGCTCATCACGCCATAGATGCCAACGGCGGACAGCATCAGAGCCAGACCCGCGAGAACACCGATGAGCACGGCGGAAAAGCGCCGTGGCGAAACGGAACGCGAAAGTAAGCCTTCCAGGGTCGTGATTTCGGTAACCGGCAAGCTGGGATCGACTCGATGCACAGCTTTCGTGACGGCTGCGGCAATCGCGGCCGGATCGGACGCCGTGCGAATCACCAAGTGCGGTGTCCAGCCGCCCGTAAAATAGGCATCGTACGTCGGACCGGCCTCCAAGCCGAACTGGTGCACGTTCTCGACAATTCCGACGATTGAAAACCAGCAGGGCTTAGGATCGAGCGAGCAGAAATTGACGCGGTGCCCGATGGGATCTTCATTGGCGAAAAATCGTCGCGCCATCGTATCGTTGATCACGATCTTGTCTTGATATGCCCAGTCGTCGCGCGTTAGCAGGCGGCCTTTTTGTAGTGGAATGCCGACGGTAGTGAAATATTCGGGGCTAACGGTGCGAATTTGCGCCACTGGGCGAACGCCGGTGCTCAAGATCGGCTGTCCCTCAATCACGAATCGCGAGGCTTCGCGCATATCGCTCGCCAACGGCAGCGTCGAAATTCCTCCGGCCGATTTCACACCCGGCAACGCACTGACCTGTTGAAGAATTTGATCGAATTGCAGTGATTGCTTTTTGCCCAACTCGATTTGTTGTTCCACGGAGAGCTTGGCAGCCTCGACCGGCGAAATCGCCGCTTGCGTGATCTGCATGCTGAGGATGTGCTCGGTCTGGAATCCGGGCGCCACCTCCAACAAGTGGCGGAAGCTCTGCAGCAGCAGGCCGGCGCCAATCAGCGGCACCAGCGCAAGCGCGATTTCCGCGACTACCAGGGCGTTGTGGACACGATGACTGCCCGGCGCGCCCGTGCCCTTGCTTCCTTGTTTCAGAATGTTGTTGAGGTCACGCATCCTGGCGCGCAGCGCCGGCAGCAAGCCGCAAACGATCCCTGCGGCCAGGCAGACTCCGACCGTGAATGCCAGGACATCGAGGTCGATGCGCGTCTGCTGGATGACCGAAAGCTCTTCCGGCGCGAGGGCCCCCAGCGCCTGGACTCCGACCGCGGCCAGTAACAGGCCCGCAGTACCACCGCACAGCGAGATCAACATGCTCTCCGTCAACAATTGTCGAACCAGCCGGCCAGGCTTCGCACCCAGCGCCGTTCGCAAGGCCATTTCCCGTTCACGAGCGGCATTGCGTGCCAGCAGCAGGTTCGCGATGTTGGCGCAGGTGATCAGCAGCACGAGTCCAACCGCCGCGAAGAGCACCAGCAACGTGGCCCGCAGCTTCGACGCGGAAGGATCTTCCATGGCGCGCACAAAAGTTCCCCAATTCTTGTGCGAGTCGGGAAAGGCGGCGGTTTCCTGGCGATTGAGCGTTTCGATTTCCGCGCCGGCCTGCGCCGCTGTAATTCCCGGCCGCAGCCTCGCAACAGGCACGATTCCGTGATGGATGTGGTCGTCCAGCGAGCCTTGATAGCGATTGATGGGCAACCATAAATCCATCGAGCGGAGAATCTGGAAAGTGTCCGGCAAAACGCCGACGATGCGGAATCGCTGGCCGTCGAGTGAAACTTCTCGGCCCACAATCGTGGGGTCCGCTCCGAAACGCCGCTGCCAATAACAGTGGCTGAGTGCGACCACCGCGCCGCCGCCCGGTTTGTCTTCGTCGGGCAGGAAGGTGCGCCCTACGATCGCGCGAACGCCCAGCATCGAAAATAAGTCGGCCGTGGCGACGCTCGCCTGGATACGTTCTGGTTCGCCCACACCGGTCAGGTTGAAGCCCTGCGAGATCTCGGCGTAGGCGCCCATGGCGGAAAAGCTCTTCGCTTCGCGATGGAAGTCCGCGTAATCGCCGGCGGACACTCCCACGGCTTGAAATCCCGGGTAGGTGTTCCAGATTTCCACCAGCGATTCCGGATGGTCGTAGGGAAGGGGCCGCAGCAGCACATTTTCGACGACGCTGAAGATCGCGGTGTTCGCGCCGATGCCGAGGGCCAGCGTGATGACGGCGATGGCCGTGAATCCGGGACTCTTTCGCAGCGTGCGCAGGCCGAATCGCACATCGTCCGCAAGATCGCTAAACCATCGAGCGCTTGGCATGATCCTACCCTCTTTCGTCTTGGTGCCGTCCACTCTAGCGCAGACGTACGAGCGAGCGGAACGTGATCAGCTGGGAGCCCCGCGGCCACGGCCGGAAGACACCCTTGCTCGATTCATGCGGGCGCGACGTGGCGAAGTGTCATGCACTCGGAAGAAAACGGCCGCATACGGTATGATGGCCCTAGGAACTCGCGCGTTTCGCGAATTTCAGCAGGGGGTTGGCTTGATTTCACGGTACACCCGCCCGGAAATGGGCCGCGTCTGGAGCGACGCCAACAAGTACGCGAAATGGCTTGAGGTGGAGCTCGCCGCAACGGAGACCCTCGCAGAAGCTGGCTTGGTGCCGAAAGAGGCGGCTGTGGCTCTGCGTACCCGCGCGAAAGCCGACGCTGCGCGCATCAACGAGATCGAGTCACACGTAAAGCACGATGTCATCGCGTTCACCATGGCCGTCGGCGAATCGGTCGGCGATCCGGTGGCCGCACGCTGGCTGCACTACGGCATGACCTCCAACGACGTGGTGGACACCGCCCAGGCACTGCTGATTCGCGACGCCTCGCATTTCATCGAGCGCGACCTGGTCCTTTTCGGGGAAATCCTCGATCTGCGCGCGCACGAGTTTCGGAACACGCCGCAAGTCGGCCGGACGCACGGCATTCACGCCGAGCCAATCACGTTCGGCCTGAAAATCGCCAACTGGTTTTCGGAGAACCAGCGCAACATCAGACGCTTTCGCGATGCGGCGGCGCAAATGGCGGTAGGCAAGATTTCCGGCGCCGTTGGCAACGCTTCGCATCTCGGCCCCGACATGGAAGCGCGCATCTGCAAGCGCCTGGGCCTTGCGGCTGCGCCGGTCGCTTCGCAGGTGATTCAGCGCGATCGCCATGCGCAGTACATGAGCTCGCTCGCGCTGATCGCCGCCACGCTGGAAAAAATCGCGCTCGAAATCCGGCACCTGCAGCGCACCGAAGTGCGCGAAGCGGAAGAGCCGTTCGGCGGGGAGCAGCGGGGAAGTTCCGCGATGCCGCACAAGCGCAATCCGGTCAGCTCCGAGCAAATTGGAGGGCTGGCGCGATTGGTGCGCTCGAATATGATCGCCGCGTTCGAGAACGTGGCGTTGTGGCACGAGCGCGACATCTCGCACAGTTCCGTCGAGCGGGTGATTCTGCCCGACTCCACGATCCTGGTGGATTACATGCTCTCCAAGATGACCACCATCATCGGCGAAATGCGCGTGTTTCCGGAGCGCATGCTGCACAACCTGGAATCCACGCACGGCCTGGTCTACTCCGGACAATTACTCCAGGATGTAGTCGAAAAAGGCATGCCTCGTGATGAAGCCTACAAAGCCGTGCAGGAAAACGCCATGGCCGCGTGGGAAAGCGACACAAGTTTCCGCGATCGGGTGGCCAACGATCCGCGAATCACCGAATACCTGGATGCTGCCGCGCTCGCCCACACCTTCGATTTGCACCGCCAGCTTCGCTATGTGGACGCCATCTTCGACCGCGTCTTCGGCGCCCATCCCGCCGGCGAAGAACCCGCGCTCGGAAAGTCCGCTGCAAAACTGGGGTAAATTGCGGTTCGAGTCGGATCTCGCCAACCCAGGAGATTTGGTATTCGGCTCAATTTCCGGTAACCCGAAATTATCGGGACTTGCTGCCGCTATAGAAACGTAAAGTATTCTTTCGTCGAGTAAGACAAGAGTTTGCCTTCCGGAGAAAACTCGAAGGTTATGACCATGTCTTTGCGATAGATCATATTCTCCGCGAGCCCTTGCAGTCTGGCCTTTAACTGTAGCCCCATATCGTCATATGCGATCGGGTGGCGTGTTTGAATGAACGTAACGACCCTTGTTTTGGGGGTTCCGAGTGGGACTTCCGTCTTGATTGCTTTGTCCAGTTTGGCGGAATTAAGCACGTAGTGCTGGCCCAGGAGGAAGAGAGCGACCACGACAGTTCCCAACACGATTGAGATCCAGCGAAGCCAACGCTTCATCGCGAAAGGTCCTTCGACTTACAGTCCATTTACTCACCTGCCGCCGGAAGCTTGGTAAGGGAAAAAGCGAAGGCGCGATCGAGTTGCCTCGGTCGCGCCTTTTCGCCTCTTTCTGAATTCAGCTTGCGCTGAGCTCAGCTGCGGAGGCGGAAGTTAAAGTCTACCCCACAAACCGCAATGGGCTTCACAAATCTCGCGATTTATTCCACGCGCTGCACGTAGCGCGCTTCCGAAGTGTCCACCTTGATGCGGTCGCCTTCGTTCACGAACGGAGGCACCTGTACGACCAATCCGGTCTCCAACGTTGCGGGTTTCCCGACCGCGCTGGCGGTCGCCTTCTGCAGCGTCGGCTCCGTTTGAATCACCTTCAAGTCCATGGTGTCCGGAAGGTCGACCCCGATGGCTTTATCCTCAAAAAACTCCACTTTCACCACCGTATTGGGAATCAGGTAGTAGACCGTCTCGCCGAGCTCTTCGCGCGTCAGATGCATCTGCTCGTAGGTTTCCGTGTTCATGAAGTGAAAACTATCGCCCTCGTTGTAGAGGTATTCGAATTCCACGGAATCCAGAATCGCCCGGTCCACGAATTCCTCCGCGCGAAACCGGTAGTCGATCATGGTTCCCGTCCGCAGGTTTTTCAGGCGCGTCTGCATGGACCCCCGTTTGTTGCCCGGCGTACGGTGATCGACGCTAAATACCGTGAAGAGCTGCCCTTCATGCTGGATCACCATGCCGGGACGAAGTTGTGTCGCTTTTGTGCTGCTCATGTTTTCTGCGAACCCGGACGCCGGGCTCGACCGCTCCCTATCGCAAGTGTTGAGTTTCGGAAATTCCTGCAAGCGGCCCGTTGACCTGCACACGGCAGCGCGCGGAATGACTCGAGGCACGCTGAGGCCAGTTACGCTTCCAGCGCGGAACAACAGTATAACGGCCCGGATTCAGGCCGGTCAATCGTCGCCCTCCTTGAGTAGTGGGCCAGTTTTCCAGTAACGCAACTAACTGGGACTTAGCCCGTGGTCCGATAATAGGTTCCGAGTAGCCGACCAACCGAGCGTTATCGAGCAAATGGTTTGAGCCAAAATGCCGGGTGCGGTCCCTTCTATGAAGTCCGCCCTTTACTGGCAACACGGGGGGAATTTAAGCTGGTGGAATATTCCCCGAGCGGAAGCTGAGGTTGTCGAGCTGTGATGCATTCATGGGAAGCTCTCGATCCGATTAGTTTCAAGCCAGAAGGTGCAGTCACGGCCGCTTTCTTGCGCATCGGGACGAAAGATCTTCGATCGGCCGCGAAATACGTCAGGTGTCTGCCTTATGCCCGCAATACGCGTCCAGACGATCCGCTGATCGTTCTGACTGAGGAGCGCGGGACATGTAGTACGAAACATGCGCTCCTTCGTCGGCTGGCCATGGAGCAAAACCTCGATGTTGTGCTGGTCCTCGGGATTTACGAGATGGCGGAGCAAAACACTCCCGGAGTCGGGGACGTTCTACGTAAGTATGAACTCGTCTTGCTGCCCGAAGCCCACTGCTACCTGCGAATGGCCGGAAGGCGAATCGACGTGACACGGGCGGTCGATCAGCTTCCCTTTGCGGCAATTTCCCGTTTTCTCCACGAGGAAGACATTGAACCGGCGCAGATCACTGATTACAAGGTTGCCTTACACAAGCAGTTTTTATTGAAGTGGATTGCTGACAACAGTGGACTTGGCGGGAGGTCACTGGCAGACCTTTGGAAAATACGTGAGGAATGTATCGCCAGATTGAGTGGACAGGATTGGCACGTCGGCTCGGCTCGGCTACTCCCGGATAACGGGCCACTCGGAAGTAATCCAAATACCTAGTAAACGCGCTAACAGGAAACTGACGACTACTCCTTCTTGCCACTCTTGGCACGCTCAGCCGCCCCTTCCGCCATGATTTTTTCGATTTCGTCGGGGCTGCGCGGCAACCGCTCGCTCAGAAACTTGTAGCCCGTATCGGTGATCAGCACGTCGTCTTCGATACGCACGCCGAGATTTTCTTCAGGGATGTAGATGCCGGGTTCCATCGTGACCACCATTCCGGGCTCCAGCGGCTTGCAGTAATCGCCGGGGTCGTGCACGTCTAAGCCGATGTCGTGGCCGAGTCCATGAATGTAGTACTGGCCGAGCGGCTTGCCGTGCTGGTCTTTTCCGTGGGTATTGATGTATGCGTAGGAAATTTTGTAGACGCTCTTGTCGCCTCTTCGGCACAGGTCCATGCCCGGCTTGAGGGCCGCCATCGCCGCGTTTTGCGCGCCCAGCACGATCTCGTAGATTTCACGCTGCCGCGGCGTAAATTTTCCGTTGGCGGGAATGGTGCGCGTGATGTCCGCGGAGTAGCCGGAAAATTGCGCGCCGACGTCCATCACCACAATGTCGCCGTCTTCAATCTTGCGCGAAAGCTTGTCGTAGTGCAGCACGGTGGAATTAGGGCCGGCGCCGACAATCGGCGCATAACCCTCCGCTTCCGAGCCGCCCATGGCGTGAACCTCCACCATTTTCGCGGCGACCTGATACTCGTACAGGCCCGGCCGCATCATCTTCATCGCCTCGAAATGCGCGTCCAGCGAGAGTTCAATCGCCTCCTTCAGAAAGGCAATCTCGCTCGGCGATTTGATCTGCCGCAGCGCGTAAATCTGCTGCCGGATGTCTTTCAACTTGGCTTGGGGCGCGGCCAGCTGCAGCCAATCCACAACTTCCTTTTCGTGCGGGTAGCCGCCCAACTCCGTTTCGTAGGGAAGAATGGTGTAGAGATCTGGGTACGTTTTGGCGAGCCTTTCCACCGTGGCGCGTAATTCACCGAATGCTTTCACGGTGGGGAAGCCAGTGCGCGCCTCGATGCCTGGATCGGACGGCGACATCCGCACGCCGTTCCATTTTTCTTTCGCGGGATCTTTGGCGGGAAGAAAAAGGGCATCGCTCCCGGCGCCAGCTCCGCCAGCGCCATTGGCTTCGCCAGCTGGCGGCTTTGCGGCAGGCCAAATGATGATGGCCGCGCCTTCTTCATTGTGTCCGGTCAAGTAATAGAAATTTTCTTCCTGCGCGAAGACATAAGCCTGCGAAAATTCCTCACGGCCAGTGAGCCCCCACAGCACGATCGGGGCATCAACTTCTGCGGCAAGCTTTGCGCGGCGCTCGGCATAAACGCTGTTGGGCTCCCGTTCGCGCCGCTGCTGAGCCCGGACACTAGGCGCCAGGCCAATCAACGCCGCGCACCCCAGAAGCGTCACGAACGCCACGGACACAGATTTGTAGCACCACGAAGCAGAACGACCACTCATTCCTTCACCTCGCCACCACTGCTTTCTTGCTGCCCGGAAGGGCATCCGGGTTCCGTCTAGAGGGGAGTCCGTAAAGGGCACACCCAAGGTGGCAGAATTGTAGCCGAGAAGGGGGGAAAGAGGGCAAGCTAGAGGTCTTCGCCTTTGTACACGATCGGGGGTTTGCGTCATCGAATATAGGATGAGATCGCGCCTGGTCGTGTTTATCGCTATTTTTCAGTCCGTCTTGTTCCTCGGGCATATCTTTCTGTACGAGACGTGGACGTACTTCTGGCAGGCGCCGGACCCGCCCGGCATTTCGCCACTGCAACTGACCCTCGGGATTCTCTCGGTCAGCTTCTTGGTCACGTCGCTGTTGGCCTTTCGCTATACCAATCCTCTTTTGCGATGGCTGTATACCGTTGCTGCCATTTGGCTGGGAGCGGCGAGTTTTCTCTTTTTTGCGGCCTGCGCTTGTTGGGTGATTTATGGCGTGGTTCGCCTTGCTGGAGGAAACCTCAACGGCCGGTTGTTGGACCTAACTGTTTTTGGGATCGCTGCCGTTATCAGCACGTACGGCGTGATCAACGCCGCCTGGACGCGAGTTCGGCGTGTCAGCATCAAGTTGCCGAACCTCCCGGCATCCTGGCGCGGCAGGACCGCGGCGTTGATCAGCGACATGCACCTGGGGCATGTCAAAAATACGAGGTTTGCCCGCCGGATGACGGCCATGATCAATAAGCTGAAACCCGACATGGTGTGGATCGCGGGCGACCTTTACGACGGTACCGCCGTGGACGCGAAGCGAGCCGCATCGCCCCTAAAGGACTTGCGGCCGCCGCTGGGCACTTTTTTTGTCGAAGGCAACCACGAGGAATTTCGCGACCCGGCGAAATATCTGGAAGCCGTGCGCGCGTCCGGCGTGCGCGTGTTGAACAACGAGAAAGCCGACATCGATGGATTGCAGATCCTGGGTGTGCCCTACCGTCACGCCACCCACGAGGGGCATTTCCGTTCGGTGCTGGAGGCCATCGGAATCGATCAAGGGCGGGCCAGCGTGCTGCTGACACACGCCCCCGATCACGTCGCCGTGGCCGAGGCTGCCGGAATCGGGCTGCAAGTCTCTGGGCATACCCATCTGGGACAGTTCATTCCGTACACCTGGATCGCCGCCCGCATCTATCAGGAATTTGTGTACGGGCTGAATCGCATCGGAAAGATGCTGGTGTACACGTCCAGTGGGGCGGGAACGTGGGGTCCGCCACTGCGCGTAGGTTCGCAGCCCGAAATCGTGCTGTTTGAGTTTGAGTAGCTCGGACCTGAAAGCGTATCGCTATCTGAACGGATAGAACGCCTATCCGGCAGGTTAGTCGCGAACGCGAAATTACTGGCCCCGCGCGCTGTCGGCCCAAAGCCTCTTCTCTCGTAAACGTCCTATTTTTATAGACTTCCGCCATCGCCTCAATTAACCCACCGCCGCGAGCGGTGTGGCCTCCACATTGCAATCCTCTAAGCCGTAGTCGAAAAGCAAAACTGAGGGAGTGGCCGCCATGAAACTGCAAAACATCGTTCGAGTGCCGATGATCGTGATGGGGCTGGGAGTGGCATTGCTGCTGGCAAGCCCACTGCGCGCGCAGCAGGAAATCAACCCGGACACCTTCGACATCAATCCGGGCACTCCGAAAGCAGAACTGGTGGCGGCTACTCCCGCGTCGGCAGGTCCGGCATCGGCATCGGATGCTAGCCAGAGCGTTCCCGTATCGCAGGCTGCTGTAGTCTCCGGGGCGGATTGGAACGGCATGTTTGCCGCCCCGCTGAACGCGGTGGACGTGACCATGGTCCTGATCCTCGCGATCGGGACGGGGCTGGTCGCGATTTATACGATAGCGGCGACCCGTCGGCAGCGCCGGTTTTCTCCCGCCCGAAGCGGCGTACACACATCGACCTCTGGCGCGACGACCCACTGAACAGTTTCGCGCGCCATAGAGCTCCGGGAATCGCACGCACCCCGTCGTGATTCCCGGAGCTTCCTTCCTTTATCCACCCACTTCATGCCGAAATAACGGCGTCCCCGGAAGGATCCTCGTCTTTAGGAGGCCGGCGTATAATCTCGGCATAGAAAACTGCGTCCAAATACCCGGTTCTTCCGAATCCTCCCGAATTCCAATTAACTGATCGCCGCGGAAAGACCTCCGCGAGAAAAATGAAGGAAGGACGGACGTGTCCGTCCATGCTTCCCATTTTCGGACACTCGTTCACTTTAAATTATTTCTTTTGAACGACATGGAGGATGATCGAACCGCGGAAAGACGCGTAATGGTACGTCAGAATCCAGGTGCGCCCGACGCCGCCGGTCGCATTTCGGCAGCGTTCACGTCGAAGCGCAGATGCGCGAAGTAACTTTGGCCCAGCGACATGAAGCCCGTATAGAGGTAGCCCCACACGAAGAGCAGTAGAAACGGCACCGTGGCGTAATTCTCATTCAGGACCGCATACACAACCGTTAGCGCGAAGTAGATACCCAGAAGAACCTCGGCGTAGGGCATCCAACCCGCTTTGTTGCGATACTTCTTCGAGACAAACGAGTCCTTCTTGCCTTCGATCTTGTATTTCGGCGTGCGCGCGAATTCGCTCTTCTTTCCGGCGATCGCTTCCAGAACCGCCTGCGCGTTGCGAACCGAGATCCCGATTCCTGTTGCCATCACGAAAGGCATGTACAGAAACGTCCGCCACCAGGTCTTCGGGTGGATTTCTTTCTGCGCGACAAGGTAAAAGCTCGAGATCGAGCACGTCGACGCCAGGAACAGCGGCAGGTCGATCACGATCATCTGAAACCAGCCCTGATAGAAGCGTACGATCATCGCGGGCAGCAGCATCGTCGAAAGCAGCACCATCAACGGATAACTGATGTTGGCGGTCAGGTGAAAAAATGCCTCGACCTTCACATACCACGGCTCGTCTGACGCAAAAACTCTGGGCAGTATTTTCTTGGCGGTCTGCATCAACCCCTTGGCCCACCGCGCTTGCTGCGCTTTGAAGCCATTCATATCGATCGGCAGCTCGGAAGCGCACTCAATATCTGGCAGATAGAGAAATTTCCACCCAAACAGCTGCGCGCGATAGGAAAGGTCGGTGTCCTCGGTCAGCGTGTCATGCTGCCAGCCGCCCGCATCTTCGATGGCTTGCCGCCGCCAGACTCCTGCGGTTCCGTTGAAATTGAAAAATGCGCCGCGACGCGAGCGCGCGCCATGCTCCACGACAAAGTGGCCGTCGAGCAAGATCGTTTCCACTTGCGTCAGCAGCGAATAGTCGCGGTTCAGGTACGTCCACCGCGCCTGCACCATGCCGATTTGCTTGTCTTGAAAATAGGGAATGGTGCGGCGCAGAAAATCCGCCTCGGGGATGAAATCAGCATCGAAAATCGTGACAAATTCACCGCGCGACGTCTTTAGTCCATTCTCCAGGGCGCCTGCCTTGTAGCCCTCGCGGTTCGAGCGGTGGATATACGTGATGGGCAAGCCCTGCGCCGCGAATCGATCCACGACGTCGCTGGCGACTTGCTGCGTTTCATCGGTGGAGTCGTCCAGCACCTGCACGTCGAGCAGCTCGTGAGGATAGTCGAAGCGCGAAATGGCTTCGACCAGCCGCTCGATTACGTAGCGCTCGTTGAAAATGGGCAGCTGAATCGTGACGCGAGGCCAGCAGGTGACTTCCGGCGGCGGAGGCGGGACATTTTTCGCGTACTTGTAGTAGTCGTAGACCAGCCAGTAGCGGTGCAGGCCGTAAATCGCCAGCACGAACAGCACAATAAAATAGGGAATCATCATCGCCAGGTCGAAGAAATTGGCGTGATAGATCCCCGTGAACGTTTTGTCCGTCAGTTTGTGCCAATACTGGCCGATGGAACCTATGTGCGCGGCGAGCAGCACCGAAGTAGGAAAATGCGCGTCCACGATGAGGGCCCTCGAGTCCGGAATGCGCTGAGCGTGACGCTATTGATTATACGGTGACAATGGAGACAGTCAACGAATGAGCCCTGGTTTGGCGGGTGAATCGGCGCTCATCGAGGCGGGCCGATTTGCGCTATGGCACGAGGATGATTTTGCCGTGGGAACCGGGAGCCAGCACTTCCTTGTGCGCGCGCGATGCTTCGGCGAGAGGAATCTCCTTGCCGATTACCGGCCGGAGCGTCCCGTTCTCAAAGCCCGCATACAAGGCCGCGTGGATTTCTTTCGCTTCCGCCTCGGTGACCGCCCATAACGTGAATCCGCGCGCCGACGCGCGCCGCGCCATCAGATCGCGCGGGTTGATGGTGATTTCGCCGCGGTTGCCAATGATGATCACCCGCCCATACGTCGCCAGCATCTTCAGATCCGCCGCAAGATTCACGTTTGCCAGCATCTCCAGAATGATATCGACGCCGCGTCCGCCGGTAGCCTTCATGATTTCGTCGGTGTAGCCAGCCTTGGTATGGTTGAAAGCTTGATGCGCGCCTTCGCGCTTGATGAGATCGAGCCCTTTGTCGGTGCCGGCCGTGCCGAAAACAGTGAGTCCTTCCGCCCGCGCAATCTGTACCGCCGCGCTGCCCACGCCCCCGCTCGCGCCGTGAACCAGCACGGTTTCACTCGCGCGACCTTTGGCTTCCTGCTTGAGCGCGTGATACGCGGTGCCATAGGGCACCCAGATCGCCGCGCCCTGGTCGAACGTAATGTTCGCCGGCAGTTTTTGCGCCTGGTCTTCCAGAGTCAGCGTATATTCCGCGTACGCTCCGGTGATGGTTTTCGCCGTGTACACGCGATCGCCCGGTTTCAGGGTGGTCACACCACTGCCAACCGCTTCGACTACGCCCGCAGCGTCCGACCCCGGGGTGTACGGCAAGGCTGGTTTGATGGCGTAAGTGCCCGAACGCATGTACGTGTCGTATGGATTCACGCCCGCCGCGTGAACTTTCACCAGCACCTGCCCGGCTTCCGGCTTAGGCGTGGGAATTTCTTCGTACTTTAGAACTTCGGGGCCGCCGAACTCATGAACGCGAATGGCTTTCATCTTGTTTCCTTCACTCTGGGGTGCCGCACCCTTTGTGTTTTTCAAAGGGTGCGGGTTTAAAGCCAACTTCAATCCCGGTGGTGCGCGTCGGCATGGCTAAGGAAAGTTTCCCGCCGTCGCCGTTACGATAAAAGCTCTTTAGCGCGGCGGCGGTTTCCGACGTTCCCGAAAAAATCAAAAATGGTCGTCCACCGTGACCGTCGCCACTTGCTTGCTGACCAGGCCGGCCGCTTCGCCCCACGCGGTCGTCTGCCAATTGTCCTTGCCTTTCCCCTGCGGAATCCAGGGCGGCAGCGTCTGGTTCAAATAGGTCGCCAGCGCATAAATGTACGGCTCGTAACTGTTGCGCATTGCAGTGAGTTCCTGCTGCGCTTCTGGCGTGTCGCGCAATCGCAGTCCGTGCTCCGCCAGCTTGTCGCGCAGTCGAGCCGCGTCCGCCGCCGGCAGCCGCTCGTGGGGCAGCGCGCGAGGCGGAGTGCCAAAAACCTGTGAAAGATCGGCAACCGCGTGCCGCGCGATGGCGAACGTCAGCTTCGCCTGGCGCTCGCAGGAGCCTTCAATGCCCACTTTGAGCAACGCACACGCATCCAGAATCGCAGTCAGCGCCGCAATCCAGGATTGGTTGTCGTGTTGCGACCTGAAAAACGCCAGCACCGGATAGGAAAGGTGGCTCTCCATCAACTCGGCGCACCACAGTTCCCAATCTTTCAGTAACTCACGTAGCGCTTCTCTCCCGCCTTCGTAACTGTGGCGGAGAAGCAATTCGCCGGCCGTCGGCGGAGTCCCCGCGCGCGAATCCAGCAGAGAAATTTCCACCTCGCGTTTCGAGAACGAGCCGTAAATGAATGGGAGGTACCCGATGATGGCCGCGAGAAATCCAAAACCGAAGCCCGCCTCCACAACCACCAGCACCCGCGCAAGTCCGGAACGCGGCACCACGTCGCCAAGTCCCAGCGTGAAAAAGGTCGTGCCGCTCAGGTAGAAATCCGTCGATAGACCCGGTTGGCCGCCGGTGATGTTCACCGCCGAGCCCGCGCCGAATTGCATCAACCCAAATCCCAGAACCAATCCGACGGCCCAGACACCGATGAGAATCAGCAGCGAAATCGGACCGTAGAAACCCAGCAGGGCATCGCGCGTCTTGCGTGACGGAACGAACTTCACGAGAAACTTCGAGCCTACCCAGGTGACCCGGTAAAACAAACGCGTCAGCCGGAATCTTCGCGTAACCCGCCTTGGCAGGATGACGGACTCGAACGCATCCCAGATCACGATGAAAAATATCGCGATACCTGCCAGGAAGGCGCCGGGTGCTGGAATCATGGGCGGTATTGTACTCGTTCGGCAGTGAGCGCGAAAAGCGGTGGCGCCTTACGATTCCAGGCGGGCGTTTACGGAAATTTCCGCTCGGAAAAGCTTCGATACCGGGCATCCGGTTTCCGCGTTTTTCACCGCGGTATCGAATTTCGCCTTGTCCGCTCCGGGCACGCGAGCAACCAGGTCGAGATGGCTCTTGGTGATGCTGAACCCGTCGCCCACCTTATCGAGCGTGATCGTTGCGGTCGTCTCCAATTTGTCGGCCTTCAGGCCGACGGCCCCCAGTTGGCCGGAAAGCGCCATCGTAAAGCAGCCTGCATGCGCGGCTGCCAGCAATTCCTCCGGGTTCGTCCCCACGCCATTTTCAAATCGCGTGCTGAAGGAATATTGCGTCTGCTTCAGCGTGCCGCTATCCGTTGAGATCGTTCCTTTGCCTCCTTTTAGATCGCCCTGCCAAACCGCGCTTGCTTTCCGTTGCATGTCCAGCTCCTTTTGCAGGATTCAAACTTTTTTGAATACACAGGATTCGATTCCCACGCTCTTCGGAAGGGTATATTTATCCCATGACGCTGTCGAGACGCGCGCATAAATTTTGATGCCTCACCCGCTGGATCGGCCCGCGCATCGTCCCTGGCCTCGCCCGACACGGGGCCGTCGATTCGAAGCCGCCGAACCGTGGCCGGCGCCTTGAACTCCTGCCCGGCCCTTCACCATTTGTGAAAAACAAAAAACACTCCCAGCACCATGCACGCAAAACCCGCCGCATAATTCCATCGCAACTTCTCGCCAAGATACAGCACCGAAAAAACGGAGAAAACAGTCAACGTAATGAATTCCTGAATCGTCTTCAACTGCGCCGCCGAAAATTCATAGGACCCGATGCGATTGGCCGGCACCTGAAAGCAATATTCAAAAAAAGCGATCCCCCAGCTAACGAAGATCACTTTCCACAGCGCCTCGCTCCGGTATTTCAGATGCCCGTACCATGCAAACGTCATGAATATGTTGGAGATTGTCAGCAAAAGAATGGTTCGCAAGCACATTCCTCCCTTTCCTGGGCACAGCGCACCTCTGAGCGGAAGCCCGCCAGACGATTTCTCGCAAGGAATTTAGGGAAACCGGGCGGGCCAGAGGCCACGAATGTAAACCGTATTGTCAGCGACTCGGTAATAGATGAGCCAGTTTCCGACGTGGAACCAGCGATGCCGGCGGTAGCGCCTACTCCTGGTCCGCACCGGATACATATGCGGAAACAACTCGACCAACGCCAACCTTTCGAGGATTTCGTCCCGATCTCGGTCCGGAAGCTCACTGAACAACTCCCAGACCGTGCGGGCCCAGACGATCTTGCTCTTCACCTTTTCTTACTCTTGGCACTCCTTGCACGCGACATCCTTACCACGTCGCTGTGTGCGATCACGCGCCCGGCTCTAATGTCGGCGTCGGATTTCGCCATCATCTCCTGGAACGCCGGATCGGCTTCGACCTTGTCGAGTCGATCTTCCACGTCGGCATAAAGTTGAATGGCCTCGCGCACCACCATGCTGCGATTCCCCGCACGATATGAAGCTAGCTCTTCCAGCAGCTTGTTTGTCCGTTTGTCGAGTACAAACTGTCTACGCATCACGATACTCCCATTACCGCTGAGGATATCACTTGGTGTACATCCGTCAACACTCTTCATGAGTCAGTTCTTTACCTCCGGTGATCGCCGATCTTCAGTTCGCCCCAAGGCGCAACCTCTGCGTTCCGGATCTGCAATACGTGTTTCGGCACGCCCCGGCGATCTTTTCGCAGTTCAATCCACGATCGCGATACCGTACTGAAAAAGCTTGTATTCTCATTCGCTCTGAAGGACGGCGACATTGTGACCAGGCCCATTCGATCTGCTCTGTGCAGTCTGCTGATCCTCCTTATTCCAGTCCTCATCGCCGGCGTCTGTGCGCAAGAGTCCATCACCCTGGTGGCCACCGGGTCTTCGCTTCCCGAGCCTCTGTACGTCGCCTGGGTCGACGCGTACCACAAATCGAATCCATTGGTGCAAATCCGCTACCTGCCGCAGGGAACCGGAGAGAGCGGCCAGAACATCCTCACGGGCGTGGGCGATATGGGCGGAGGCGATGCTCCCATCCCCGAGAAACAGTTGAAGGATGCCGCGACACCGATCCTGCAGCTCCCGTCGGTTCTCATTGGAATCGTCATCATCTATAACTTGCCGGATACGCCGGGCGAGCTGCGCTTGAGTGGGCCGGTGTTGGCCGACATTTTTCTTGGAAAAATCAAAGCCTGGAACGATCCGGCGATCGTCAAGCTCAATCCGGATCTGAAGCTTCCGGCTCGCCCGATCCAGGTCGTCCATCGCACCGAAGGCAAAGGATCGAACTACATCCTGTCGGACTTTCTTTGCAAAGTGAGCCCGGAGTTTCTGGCCAAGGCGGGACGTGGGGAGTCTCCGAAGTTCCCGGTGGGAACGAGCGCTGGCCGCTCGCAGGACATGGCTGACCGCGTCCGTGTTACTCCCGGCGCAATCGGATACACAGAGCTAAATCTGGCGGAAGCGGCTTCGCTACGCATGGCGCGCGTAAAAAATGCGGCCGGCGAGTTTGTGAAGCCGACGGCGAAAACCATTGCGGCGGCTGCGCTGGCAGCCAAGATCACGGACAGCTTCGGCGTTTCGCTGACCAACGCCGCCGGCAAAGAGAGTTACCCGATCAGCAGCTTCACGTGGTTCTACGTTCCGGCAAAAGCGAAAGATCCCGTGCGCGGGCGCGCCATCGCTGCATACCTCAGGTGGGTCTATAGCGACGGGCAGACAGTGGCCCAGGATCAGGGCTACGCGACGCTGCCGAAAGAATTGCTCACCAAGGTTGCGGCGTCCGCCGCCACGATTCACTGAGCACTCGTGTCGGAAAGGCTTCGAGAGAGAGGCGCCCAGGATCGCGAGCCTAAAGCAATTCTCGAAAGTCGTCTGGCGACAGACTTGCTTGCCGAAGGATGGCGCGCAAGGTCCCTGTATCTAGCTCGGCGTGATCGGGCACAACAACTTGGGCAAACGGATGATCTCGTCTGAGGATAATGTGACTGCCATGCTGGCGTTTGATCCGGAAGCCTGCTTTGAGGAGCGCTGATACACAATTCTGTCCCGAAACTCGGGGCAGCTTGGTCATACCGCGAGAAGCAAGGCGTCGAAGCGATCTGGTGGTACCGCGAGACCGTCTTCTTCGAGCGCGAGCACGTATCCTTCGATAGCCTCGCGTATATTTCTGATGGCACTTTCCTTTGTGTCGCCCTGGCTGATGCAGCCCGGCAGACTTGGACACTCGGCCACCCACAGGCCGGTTTCACCGGGATAGAGGATTACCTGCCGCATTGCTCACCTTCCGGGAGATTCTACCACGTGGGTCACACGTTGAGGGTAAGGGAGACGAGGCCCGGTGGTGGGGTGGGCACGATGGGTGGCATCTTCGAGCGATCGACGGGACGATAGAGGGTGTCGCGCTCGACAGGGACGCGGCCGGCTGCGCGGATCAGGCGTTCGAGTTCGGCGCGTGGGGTGAACTCGGACGTCTTCGCGCCCGCGTCGTGGTAAATCTTTTCTTCCACCACCGTGCCATCGAGATCGTTCGCGCCGAAACGCAGCGCGATTTGCGCGATGCTTGGCGTGAGCATGATCCAGTACGCTTTGATGTGCTCGAAGTTGTCGAGCAGCAAGCGCGACACAGCGATGTTGCGCAGATCGAGATAGCCGCTGGTCTTCGGGATGTGGGAGAGCGCGGTATTGTCGGGGTGAAACGCCAGCGGGATGAACGCTACGAACCCATGCGTCTCGTCCTGCAATTCGCGCAGCTTGACCAGGTGATCGACGCGCTCTTCCTCGGTTTCCACATGTCCGTAGAGCATCGTGGCGTTGGAGTGCAGGCCCGCCTGATGGGCTTTTCGCGCGGTGTTCAGCCACATTTGGCCGCTGGTCTTGTGGTCGCAGATGATCTTGCGCACGCGCGGATGAAAGATTTCGGCGCCGCCGCCGGGGCAGGAATCCACGCCGGCTTCTTTCATCTTTTGCAGCACTTCCTCGACGGAAATCTTGGCGATGCGGGAAAAGAAATGCACCTCCACCATGGTGAAAGCTTTCAGATGCACGGTGGGGCAGCGCTGCTTCAGGCCGCGGACCATTTCGAGATAGTGATCGAAGGTGAGATCGGGGTGCAGCCCGCCGACGATGTGAAATTCCGTGGCGCCTTCGCGCACGCCTTGCTCGGCACGCTGGTAAATTTCCTCCAGCGCAAAGGTGTACGCGCCGGGCGAACTGGCGTCGCGGCCGAACGCACAAAGCCTGCAGTGCGCAACACAAACATTGGTCGGATTGATGTGCCGGTTGACGTTGAAGTAGGTGACGTTGCCGTGGCGCTTCTCGCGCACGTGGTTCGCCAGCCAGCCCACCGCCAGCAAATCCGGCGAGCGATACAGCAGGATGCCGTCGTCGATCGACAGGCGTTCGCCAGCCAGCACCTTGCTGGCGATTGGCTTCAGCCGCTTGTCGGTAATCGTCAGTTCAGCCATTTTTCTCTTCAAAACTTCTGAAACTTTCAAACGCGCCAAACAGCAGCAGCAGCGCCCCAGAACAGCAGGAACGACATACTAATATAACCGTTCATCGCGAAAAACGCAGCGTCGAGCTTGCTGAGGTCGTCGGCTTTGACAAGGGAATGTTCGTAGGTGAGGAGGGCAGCCACCACGGCGATTCCGGCCCATGCCGGCCACGGAAGAGCGAAGCTGAATGCGAGCCACGCCAACAGCGCAACGACTCCAACGTGCATGACGCGAGCGATCCGCAGCGCGTTGGCGATGCCGAAACGCTTCGGCACGGAAAACAGGCCGGCGCGACGATCGTAGTCGACATCCTGGCAGGCGTAGAGCACGTCGAAGCCGCCAACCCACAGCGTGACCGCGGCGCACAGGATCAGCATGCGCACATCCAGGCCGCCGGTAATCGCGATCCAGGCCGCCGCCGGAGAAATACCCAGCGCAAAACCCAGGAAAAGATGCGACCAGTTCGTGAAGCGCTTGGTGTAGGAATAAAAAAACACAATGGCCAGCGCGACGGGCGCCAGCTTCAACGCGAGTGGATTGAGTTGCCATGCGGCAAACACAAAAACCGCGACGGCGATCAACGTGAAGATCCATGCGAAGGAGACCGAAAGCGCCCCCGTGGCGAGCGCACGTTGCTGCGTCCGCGGATTTTCGCGGTCGTAGCGAAGATCGGCAATGCGGTTCAAGGTCATCGCCGCCGACCTGGCTGCCACCATCGCAACGATAATCCAGAGAATTTGACGCAGCGTCGGCCACCCGTTGGGAGGCTGATGCGTCGCCCGCGCCGCCAGCAACGCGCCGGTCAGCGCGAAGGGCAGCGCAAACACGGAGTGCTCGAACTTGATCATTTCGAGCACGGTGCGAATGCGGTTCGTGGTCATCGGGGGGAAGAGGAATTCACCACAGAGTTCGCAGAGAGCACAGCGGAATCCGGATTTTTCCGGCTCCGTGAACTCTGTGCCCTCTGTGGTGAAAGCTCTTCATGCCTTTGCCTCTTTCGAGGCGCTCGAGCCGGTCCAGCGATACATTTTCTCTTGCGGCAAGCCGATCTGCGCAAGTACGCGGCAAGCATATTGCGTGACCAGATCGTCGATCGTTTTTGGCTGATGGTAGAAAGCGAGGATGGCGGGCATTACAACCGCGCCGGCCTGTTGCGCGCGCAGCATGTTTTCCAGGTGCACGCGATTGAACGGCGTGTCGCGGATGCACAGCACCAGCTTGCGCGACTCCTTGAGCATCACGTCGGCGGCGCGCGCGACCAGATCGTCGCTGATGCCGTTCGCGATTGCCGCGAGCGTTCCCATCGAGCAGGGAATCACAACCATGGCATCCACGTCGTAACTGCCCGAAGCGATGGGGGCGCCGACATCTTTGTTGGCGAGAACTTCGGTCTTTTTCGCGGGCCCGCCCAGGATGCGAGCCGGCAACTGCTTGAGATCGCCGGCGGATATCCCTAGTTCTTCGGCGAAAAGACGCTGACCCGTTTCGGTGACCACCAGATGTATGCGGGCGACGCGCGCATCTGCTTCCAGCAACGCGAGCGCTTTTTGGGCCAGAATCGCGCCGCTGGCTCCGGTCACACCTACGGTTACGGTTTGTCCCTGAGCGTGTGGCATTTTTGTGCGGGTAGAATCAGTCTGTCAGCCGCTGTTTTGGATGTCAACAGACGGGCCGCCGTCACAAGCGGTTGATGCAGGACGCTACGCAGGCGGCGCCGAAGCCGTTGTCGATGTTGACGACGGTCACATTGGACGCGCAACTGTTCAGCATGCCGAGCAGCGCAGCCACGCCTCCGAAACTCGCGCCATAACCGGTGCTGGTCGGCACCGCAATCACCGGCACACCCACCAGCCCGCCGACGACGCTCGGCAGCGCGCCTTCCATTCCGGCGATGCAAATGACTACGCGGGCCTTCGTCAATTTCTCGCGATGTTCCAGCAAGCGGTGGATCCCCGCGACGCCGACGTCGTAAAGATGCTCGACGCGGTTGCCCATCATGCGCGCCGTCAGCAGCGCTTCTTCCGCGACGGGAATATCGCTGGTGCCCGCGGAAACGATGAAGATCGTGCCCTTGCCGGAGATTTCGCGGCTGCGCTCGATGGTGATCACGCCGGACAAGGCGTGAAATTCCGCTGCGCCGCCACTCCCAGACTTTTTCCGAGATTTCTTGCCGCTGCCTCCGCCGAGATTCACGCGGCGTACGGCCGCAAAGATCTTCGCATCCGCGCGCGTGATCAGAATATTTTGCTGCCCGTCCTTATGCCGCAGCATCGCGCGCACAATTTCCGCCACCTGCTCCGGCGTCTTGCCTTTGCCGAAAATCACTTCGGCGTAGCCCTGCCGCAGCGCGCGGTGGTGATCCACTTTCGCGAAGCCCAAATCCTCGAACGGGAGATGCTTCAAACGTTCGAGCGCGCCCGCCGGGGCTAGTTCCCCCGAGCGCACCGCTTCCAATAATTTCGTAAGTTCGCGTTCATTCATAAGTCTTAACGGCCGCCACCCATGTAGGCGCCGGGCTTTAGCCCGGCCCAGCCATCCGCAAACCCAGCGTCGCGCCGAATGTCCTGGTTCAAAAAACGGGCAAGCGCGTCTGTTCCCAACCCAACTACGGCACCGTCTCTCCCATCAGCTTGCGCAGCGGCTGATTGTCGGCGTAAACGCGCCACTCCGCAATCAATCCGTCCTGCACCACGGCTCTCCACGCCGCGGGAACTTCCCAGAAATTTTCTTTCGCCGCGGTGCCGCCTGTATATCTGCCGCTTGCGGTGCCGAAGATAGCGAGCCGCTCATGAGTCTGGAAAAATTCCACCGCGTGAACCTGGTAGTCGGCAACCTGCTTGAAGTACATGGTCCAGCCCTGGCGCATCGTTTCGCGCCCGATGAACCGCTTGCCCAGCGCGTCCTGAAAAATGTGCCCTTCGGTCATCAGCGCGCAGAGGGCGTTCACGTCGCTTGCGTTGATGCGCTTGATAAAATCCATCGCGACCTCGAGAGGGTGCGGATTCCCCATTACCTGTCTCCTCGCGGCTGGCGTCCCAGTATACCGTCGGAATGGGGAGCGTTTGGAAGCATTAGCGCGTTCTCTGCGAATCGGGTTTGAGCAAAACTTTCATCTCATTCGATTTTTGCGCGAACTGGATCGCTGCCGGTGCCTCGCCCAGAGGGAACGTGCGCGTGATCAGCGGCGTAGGGTCGACCTTGCCGGAGCGGAGCAGGGCGATGGCCTTCGCGAACGGGCCGCAGCGGGAGCCGACCACCGTGATTTCTTTGACGACGATGGGCCAGGTTTCCACCGGAGCGCCGCCGTGAAATGTGGATTTCAGCACGAGCGTGCCACGCGGTTCGGTCATGTGCTGGGCGAGCGTAAGACCGGTGGGCGAGCCGGTGGCTTCGACGACCAGCGGGAACATGTGCTTGATGCGCTTCAGGTCGCTCGCATCGCCCGCTACGCGCTTGGTTTCGATTCTGGCGCGGCGGGCCAACGACAATTTGTCGTCGTGTTTCCCGTACATCACAACGCGCGGTATCGCCGAGCGCAAGACGCGAGCAATCAGTTGCGCAAGTTTGCCGTCGCCAAGCACGGCGGTTTCGCGAAACTTGCTGACGTTTACTTGAGCGAGAATTTCGCAGGCGGCAGCGAGCGGCTCGACGAAAACAGCTTGTTCGTCACTGATGGAATCGGGAATGCGGTGAAGATTCTGGAGGGGCAGGGCCAAGTATTCCGCGAAAGCGCCATCGTGATGGACGATGCCGAGCACGGTGCGGCGGGCACAGTGGGTCTTGAGGCCGCGGCGGCAGAACTGGCAAACGGGCCGGAATCCGTAGGCCGCGCAGGAAATGTTGATTTCGCCGGTGACGCGACGGCCGACCCATTCGGCTCGCCGGCCGGCGGCCACGTCGCGAACTTCGGCGACCTCGCCGACGAATTCATGCCCGGGAATGCCGCAAAAAGCGTGGTAGCCGCGCAGAATTTCGATATCCGTGTTGCAAATTCCCGCCAGGCGTACGCGGACGAGTGCCCATCCGGGCCGAAGCCTGGGCAGCGGCCTTGAAACCGATTTCAGCTTGCCCTCGGAAACTTGAAAGCCTTTCACGCGCGGGTTTGCTCCTCGCCTAAGATTCTAGCAGCGGTTGGGAGCACCCCCCCTCAGAACAGTTCCGCTTCATCTTTCAAACGCCGATCGGTTTCATGGACAGGCCGCTTTGGCTGTCGAAGCTGGAACCCCTCCGGTAGCAGCGGGACGCTCGATTCGCGCATACTTTGTCATGGCAACTGACGCGCACCGTCCGGCGTGGAAGACTCTGCTGGCGTTCGGGATCATTTATTTCGTGTGGGGATCCACGTTTCTGGCCATTCGCGTCGGCGTGCGCGAAGTGCCGCCGTTTCTGCTCGCGGCCATGCGGTTTTCGATTGCGGGGCTGGTGCTCTGCGTGTGGACAATTGCGCGCGGCGAGCGATTGCCGCGTGGACGCGAATGGGCCTCGGCATTCGCGCTGGCGATGCTGATCTTTGTACTCGACTACGGGCTATTGTTTTGGTCGGAACAGCGGGTGCCTTCGGGGATTGCGGCGGTCATGCTGGCTTTGATACCGGTGTTCATGGCTCTTTCCGAAATTATTTTCCTGCGAACGCAACGATTGACGGTCCGGCTGGCGGTGGCGCTGCTGATTGGGATCGCGGGCGTGGCGGTGTTGATGAGCCGCTCGTTGAACCTGGGCGGTTCGCCGATCGATCGGACCGGGGCGGTGGCGCTAATTATTGCCTCGATGACCTGGTCGATTGCGTCGGCGCTCACGCGCAAACTGCCACTGCCATCCTCCAAAGCCATGAGCTCGGGAGTGCAGATGCTGCTTGGAGGAATCATGCTGGCCCTGGTGGCAGGGGTCTTGGGCGAATTCCGCAATTTTCATCCCGGAGACGTGTCGCGCGGAGTTTGGTTGGCGTTGCTGTACCTGATTGTCGCGGGTTCGATCATCGGATTTACCGCTTACATTTGGCTGATTCATCATGAATCGCCGACCAAGGTTGGGACGTACGCGTACGTGAATCCGGTTGTGGCGGTGCTGGTTGGGTATTTTCTCGGCGGCGAAGCGCTGGGAACGCGAACGATTGTAGGGACTCTGTTTGTGCTGGTCAGCGTGGTGGTGATTACGACGACGAAGGCGAAGCCGGCGGTTGCCACAGTGGCCATAGAAAACAGTGTTGTGGAGGCGTGAACAGGAAGTTTTGTTTGCCGCTACTCGCCTTTTGACTTCAGTTACGAAGAACCTGTCAAATTCGCAGTTGCAACGGTCAATTGAAAAGCACCACCCGCCTGCCGAACCATCAGACGTTCAGGCGGTTTGCAGCGGCCACACGCCCATACCACAAGCCTGAGTCCTTGATGGTTCGCTTCTGGTTGCGGAAGTCCACGTAGGTGAAACCATATCGCTGGGTGTAGCCGTCGGCCCATTCAAAATTGTCGACCAGGGTCCAGGCATGATAGGCGCGCACTTTAGCACCGTCGGCAATGGCGCGAGCTACTTCCGCGAGGTGCTGGCGGTGAAAGCTGATGCGGCGAGTGTCGGGAACGCGGCCGGTTGCGTCGGGCGCGTCGAGATAACAGCAGCCATTCTCGCTGATCTCGATGATGGGGTGATTGAACTCCCGGGAGATTCGCATCACCAGGTCGTACATGCCGCGGTGCCAGATCTCGAGTCCCGCTTCGGTCAGCGGGCCATCGGTCGGCATCTCTACGTGGATTTGCGTCAGGGGATCGCGGCTTGACGAACCGCCTTCACCTTCGGTTTCCGTGCCAAAGTGACCTGTCGTTGCGGCATGCGAACTGGAACGCGCGTCGGAGACGACGCGGCGGGTGTAGTAGTGAAATCCCAGCCAGTCCAGCGGCACTTTCATGATCTTGTCATCGCCGGGTTGGAACCCCATGGCGTCCAAGGGAGGCTCGCCGATGAAAGCTTTGGGATATTCACCATGCATCGCAGTGTTCAGAAAATAGAGATTGTTCATGGCATGGTAGCGCGCCGCCGCATCGCGATCGGCCTCGCTGTCGGTTTTTGGGTACGCCGGGGCCATGCCGTAGGCGCTGCCTACCGTGGCTTTGGAGGATGCGGCTTTGATGGCGCGGAAAGCTTGGCCTTGCGCCAGGTTTACGGTGTGCGCGGCTTTCAGAAATAGGTTGAAGTCGGCCTTTCCGGGCGGAAAGACGCCGACGCCGTAGCCGTAATAGGTGAACGTCCAAGGCATGTTGAATGGCGCCCAGGTGGTGATGCGATCGCCCAGATGTTTGGCGAGGACGCCCGCAAAGTCGGCGTAGTATTCGGCTAGATCGCGATTCGGCCAGCCGCCGCGATCTTCGAGCGCCTGCGGCAGATCCCAGTGATAAATGGTGCAAAACGGGCGAAGGCCTGCTTCCAGTGCTGCGTCGGTCAAGCGGCTATAGTGATCGATTCCTTTTTGATTCAGCGGGCCGGTACCGGTCGGTTGAACGCGCGCCCATGATGTCGAAAAGCGATAGCTCTTTTGATTCAGGCGCTTGAGGATGGCGATGTCTTCTTTGTAGCGGTGGTATTGATCGCAGGAGATATCGGCGGTCGCCGCGCCTTTGATCTTGCCCACGGTGTGAGAAAAGCGATCCCAGTTGGATTCGCCTTTGCCGTCGGCATCCCAAGCGCCCTCCACTTGATAGGCTGCCGATGCCAATCCCCATAGGAACCCGTCCGGAAAGCGAGCGCTGTCGATTTCAGAAGAGGGGATCGCGCCGGGGACGTCGTCTGGAGAAAGCGAATTTTTGGCGGCGAGTTGGGGGCTGGCGAGCATCGCCGCACCAGCGGTCGCCAAGGAATGCTTGAGGAAAGTTCGGCGGTCCACGGCGAGGCGCTCCTGTCGTTAACGAAGGACGGCAGCCAGAGTTTTGACCAGCAGAGGTTCTTGCTCGGGGAAGACGGTGCGGAGGTCGAGAATCAGCCGGTCGTCTTCGACGCGGGCGATTACGCTGATGCCTGCGGGGGCCCGGCGGAGGCGTTGCTCGAGTTGCGCGGCGGAATGGCGCGCGCTGGCGATGCGAATAATTTTTGTGGGGAGCGATTGGGTGGGAGTGGAACCGCCTCCGGCAAGGGACGTGCCGTCGGCGATTTCCAGTTCGACTTCGCCGAGGGGGAGTTCGGGGGTTAGCTCGCGGAGAAAATTTTCGGCGCGGCGCTTGAGCTCTTTCGTGGTCATGCGAATCATGCGCAGCGCGGGGATTTCGTCGAGCGCGGCGCGGAGGTACGCGCCCAGCGTGGCTTCGAGCGCGGCAGTGGTGAGCTTGTCGACGCGGAGAGCGCGGAACAGCGGGTGGCGGCGGACCCGCGCGACGATTTCTTTTTTGCCGGCGATGATGCCGGCTTGCGGGCCACCGAGGAGCTTGTCGCCGCTGAACATGACGACGGAGACGCCTGCGTCGATGCTGTGGCGCACCAGCGGCTCGGAGATTCCGGCGGCGGAGAGATCGACAAGGCAGCCGGAGCCGAGATCTTCGACCAGCGGCAGGTTCGTGCGCTGGCTCAACGAGGCGAGTTCCTCGAGGGTGGGCTTCTCCGCGAATCCGGTGATCTGAAAGTTGGATGGATGCACGCGCAGCAGCAGGCGCGTGTTTTCGTTGATGGCGCGTTCGTAGTCGGCGATGCGGGTGCGGTTGGTCGTGCCCACTTCGCGCAGTGTTGCGCCGCTTTCGGCCATGATTTCGGGGATGCGGAAGCCGTCGCCGATTTCGATCAGCTCGCCGCGCGAGACGATTACTTCGCCGCCTTTGGCAAGAGCGGCGAGAACGAGCAAGACCGCGGCGGCGCAGTTGTTGACGACGATGGCGGATTCGGCGCCGGTGAGACGCTCCAGTAATTGCGCGGTGTGGACGTCGCGTTTGCCGCGGGCTCCGGCTTCCAGGTCGTATTCGAGGTTGCTGTATTGCGTCGCGGTGCGGCGGAACTCTTCGATGGCGGCTTCGGTGAGCGGGGCGCGGCCCAGATTCGTGTGCAGGATTACGCCGGTGGCGTTGATGACCGGTTGGAGGGAGCGGGAAAGGATTTGCTCGACGGCGGAGGTGATTCGGTCTTCCAGCGTCGCCGCGTCGAGGGCGAGGAGGACCGTTTGCGGCTCGCCTGCGATCTTTGCGCGCAGGTCGGCGAGCGTGGCGCGGGTAACTTCGAGCAGCAATGTGCGATCGATTCGTTTCGCCAGGGAAGCCAGGCGGGGTTGAGCCAGGAGTTCGTCAACCGAGGGGATCTGGCGAAGCAGCTCCGCTTGGTCGGCCGAAAGGGCGCGCCTGCCGTGGGATTCCATGGGAGACATTTCAACACAGAAAGTGAGAGGAGGGGAAGCGTCGGAAGCGAGGGAAGAGCAATCGGGAAAAGACTTAACACAGAGGACGCAGAGGTAGGAGCGCAGAGGTCACGGAGGGACTTGGGAACGGAATGAGGGCTGGCCTTACGGACAGGTGAGTCAGCGCGAGTACGGTGCTGCATCGGCGGCGTGCGGCGCCAGCGTCGTTGACGCCGTTACTGGCGGCTCCTAGCATAGTAAGAGAGGATCAGGTCCGCCCATGGCCACCATTGACGAGGATCTCGCTCAACTCGAGCGAGACATCCGCCAGCTGAAAATTGAATACGACCAATACTTTGGCGGAGGCAGGAAGCGCCCTCCCACGGAAATCGAGTGGCGTATCGAGTTGATGGTCAAGCGCTACGGCGAACGCGGCGGCGAACTGAAATTCGGGCAGCGCTTCCGGTTCAACAACCTGACGCAGACCTACGCCAAGTACAAAGACATTTTCCGCAAAAAAGTGCAGTTGAAAGAAGAAGGGCGCTCGCAGCGGCATTTTGGCGCGGCCGCCAAAGCCATCGAGGCGGAACGCGCGAAGGCGCACCCGGAACCGCCCCCGGTTTCGACGACCAGAGCGCCCGCACCGCTGGTTGAAGCTCCCATTGCGGCGACTCACACCGCTGTCGCCGAGGAGCCTTCGGCATTCCGCGTGGTTTGCGCCGACCCAGATCGCGAGACCGAAAACGTGGAGCGGCTCTATCAGGCCTTCGTGCAGGCCAAAGCGAAGACCGGCGAAGACACCCACAAACTATCGCCGGCGGGATTCAAGGAATTCGTCCGCAAAAAGACGAAGGATCTTCAGGAAAAGCAGAAGTGCCAGAACGTGGAATACGTTGTCGAAGTCATCGAGGGCCAGGTCAAGCTGAAGGCGCTGGTGAAATCGTAATTCAGCGCGATGCCCGCCGGGCCCGTTGTTCGTGACCTCGCTTTGCAGCAAACAACCTTCACGAAATAATTCTGACTCGCACGAAACCTCCACGTAGTTTTCCTCAGCTGCTGCTTTCCTCGTTTCCCATTTAAAGGCGCAGCGCTTACACTGTTGTGCTTTTCTCTTTCGGAGGCTTGCTATGGCGGTGGAGCGCGCGCTGATCAGCGTGTTTGATAAAACGGGAATTGTGGACTTCGCGAAGAAGCTCGCGGCCTTGCGCATCGAGATTCTTTCAACCGGTGGAACGTCGAAGCTGTTGCGCGAGGCGGGCGTGACGGTGCGCGATGTTTCCGATTTCACCGGCTGGCCGGAAATGCTCGGGGGACGCGTGAAAACGCTGCACCCGAAAGTGCACGGCGGGTTGTTGTACCGGCGTAAGCACGCCGAAGACGAAAAGCAAGCGGCAGAACACGGTATCGCGCCGATCGATCTCGTGGTCGTGAATTTGTATCCGTTCGAAGCGACCGCAGCCAAGGCTGCACTCACCGCCGAGGAATTGATCGAGAATATCGACATCGGCGGGCCCACGATGTTGCGGTCGGCAGCGAAAAATTTCGAAAGCGTGACGGTGGTGACCGATCCGGCGGATTACACGCGCGTCGCAAGCGAACTGGAGAGCTCACGCGAAACGTCTCTGGCCACGCGAGTGGATTTAGCTCGCAAAGTTTTTGCCGCCACCTCCCGTTACGACGGAATGATCACTACCGAGCTGGAGCGTATGTCGGCGGCGTCCGGCCACGTCGCTTTAACGGAAAAGCCGCCTTTGCCGGAACGCGTACACATCGCCTTGCGGCGGCAGCAGGAACTTCGCTACGGAGAAAATCCGCACCAGGCCGCGGCGCTGTACGTCCCGGCCGGCCGAGCCCCCGAAGGTTTGGCAGCGGCCAAGCAGCTCCAAGGCAAAGAGCTTTCCTACAACAATTTCGTGGACCTGGAAGCGGCACGCAGCCTCGCCGCCGAATTCAAGAAGCCCGCCGCTGTGATCATCAAGCACAACAACCCGTGCGGCACGGCGGAGCAGGAGACGTTGCGCGACGCCTACCTGAAGGCCTACGCCTGCGATCCCATCTCGGCGTTTGGCGGCGTGCTGGCGTTCAATGGCGTCGTCGATGCAGCGACGGCGGAGGAGGTGGCCAAGCTGTTTGTCGAGTGCATCGTGGCACCGGGATTCGACGAAAAGGCCAAGGCGATTTTTGCAGCCAAGAAAAATCTACGGCTGCTCGAATTGCCCGCGGGCGGTCTCGAACCCGAGCGCGAACTGCAGCTCAAGCGAATCCTGGGAGGAATTCTGGTGCAACAGCCCGACCTTGGCGAACTAAAGGACGCCGAGCTGCGCACGGTGACCAAGCGGGTCCCCACCGCCGAAGAGATGCACACCATGCGCTTTGCGTGGAAGGTTTCGAAACACGTGAAATCAAACGCCATCGTCTTCGCGCGCGAAAGCGCCACGCTAGGCGTCGGCGCGGGGCAAATGAGCCGTGTCGATTCCGTCAAGCTGGCGGTGATGAAGGCGCAAGTCCCGTTGCAGGGCAGCGTGGTCGCGTCCGACGCCTTCTTCCCCTTCCCCGACGGCGTCGAGGAAGCCGCGAAAGCAGGCGCCACGGCGGTGATTCAGCCCGGCGGCTCGATGCGCGACAATGACGTGATCGCCGCCGCAGATCGCCTCGACCTGGCAATGGTCTTTACTGGACTACGCCACTTCCTCCACTAGAACGCGAAGCGTGTAGCGAATTCTGCGCGGACCGACGGCTTTTGCGCCACACGATCGCTGCGCCCTATCTTTTTCCTCTGAATCATTCCGTCAAGGTGGCGCATCCAAGTTTCCGACGCCCGATCATTGAGAATGCGGCGCACGAGGTCCATCGATGGCCACAACAAGCGACGAAATGAAGATCGTGCTGCAAGTCGGAACTGAACTCCGCGTCACCAATAAAGGCGAAGTCATTCTCAGCAATCCTGAGCTGGAGCTTGCCCGCGAGGATCGCGCCGCGGATGCCGTGCTCTTGTACAAATTCAACCCGAGCGCCGGCGAGCATACCTTCCGGCTCGTCGATCCTCTCGCCGACCGCAAGCACACCAAGGTGCACCGTCCCGGGGACTGAGGGTCCACGCCAAGGGCGTTACCTTCCTTGCGAGAAATCGAGGAAAGACGCTCGGTCGCTGGCTCTCTAAAGCCGGCGGTCGAGACGGTTTGCTTCCTCCCAACTGCTCTAAACAAAGCCTTTTGAGCGTTTTTCAACGCTTATCCCCATTCCCGCATCCTATGGGGAGGCATTTCCAAAGAAGGGAAATGCCGCAATTTTGTCTTTTGACCGTCCCTGAGCCGCATGGGATACTTTTTGTTTCGGGGTACTTATGAACCTTCGTAGATTGGCCGTTGCCGCAACCCTCTTTAGCACGCTGGGAGGGGCCAATGCTTGGGCGCAGCAACCTGCAGAGCGACAGCCAGAAGTTGCCGCGGCGCCTGCGCCGCAGGATCAGTTGCCAGCCTCCTCTTCCGCTTCAGGTGTCACGCTGGCGGGCAGCGCGGCAGCCATGCCCTCCGAGCGCGCCGACGCCTACTACAACTTCACCATGGGGCACGTCTACGAGCAGCAGTACGAAAACACCAGCAAGCCGGAATACGCAACGCAGGCCATCGAATTTTACAAGAAAGCCTACGCGCTGGATCCCAAGTCTCCGGTGATTGGCGAGCGCCTGGCGGAGATGTACTGGAAGGCGCAGCGACAGCACGATGCGATCGCGGAAGCCCAAGAGATCCTGAAGCGCGACCCTAACGACGTGCCCACCCGCCGCCTGCTGGCGCGGATTTATCTTCGCCTCCTCGGCAATTTGAGCGAGAATGGCGGCCAATCCGAGATCGCCGCGCGCGCCATCGAGCAGTACAAAGAAATCTACCGCCTCGATCCTTCCGACACCGAGTCTGCGCTCTGGCTCGCGCGTTTATACCGCTTGCGAAACGAGCACGACAAAGCCGAGGAAGTTCTGCGCGCCATCTTGAAAGCCGACCCTGACGACGAGCCCGCGATCGAGCAACTCACGCAGCTTTTGCTCGACGAAGGCAAGTCGACCGATGCGGTGGCCCTGCTCGAAGGAATGACCAGCCACACGCCGTCGCCGGTGCTGCTCGACCTTCTTGGCGATGCCTACACGCAGACAAGAGAACTCGCCAAAGCGGAACAAGCCTACCAGCGCGCCTCCGATCTCGATCCATCCGAACTTAGCCACTTGCGGGGGCTCGGCCAGACGTTGATGGCCGAGGAAAAGTATCCGGAAGCGCTCGTCGTTTATCAAAAGCTTGCCGATTTGATGCCGGACGACGCGGACGTTTATCTCCGGACCGCCCAAATTTACCGCGAGTTGCACCAGCTCGATCACGCGGAAGAGAATCTGCTGAAAGCGCGCCAGTACGCGCCGGGCAGCCTGGAAGTAATGTACAACGAGGCGATGTTGTACCAGGCGCAGGGGCGCTACGAAGATGCGATTCGCGTCCTGACGGATGCAATCTCCGGTGTGAAATCGTCGGTGCTGCCGTCGCGGCGGCGCTCGCTGGCGGTTCTTTATCAAGAGCTTGGCCAGCTGTATCGGGACCGTCAAAACTATACTGCCGCGGCTTACACCTATGAAGAACTGGGGCACCTGGGCGACGAAGAAGACCGCAGGGCGCGCCTGCTGTTGATGGACACCTACCGCGAGGCGCGGGATCTGCCGAAGGCCCTGCAGGTCGGCAAAGAGGCGCTGGCGAAGTATCCGAAAGATCCGGCGGTACAGGCGCGGGAAGCATCCCTGCTGGGTGAAAATGGCCAGATCGACGAAGCGGTGAAAATTCTGCGCGCGCAGCTCACGAACAGCGAAGCGGACCGCGAAATCTATTTGAACATCGCGCAGGTCTACGAGCGCAGTAAACGCTACAAAGACGCGGAAGATGCGGCGCACATGGCGGAGACGCTGCCCGGCCAGCCGCGTGACAACGAGATGGTTTGGTTCCTGCTGGGCGCGATCTACGAGCGGCAGAAATTTTTCGATCGCGCCGAAGAACAATTCAAGAAAGCGCTGGCCGTCGATCCCAACAACGCAACGGTGCTGAACTACTACGGCTATATGCTTGGCGACCTGGGCCAGCGCCTTGATGAGGCGGAAGACCTTGTGACCCGCGCACTGAAGGAAGAACCCTACAGTGGCGCGTATCTCGATAGCCTGGGCTGGGTTTATTACAAGCAGAACAAGCTTTCTGACGCGGAGGCCACCCTGCGCAAGGCGGTTGACCGCGATAGTCACGATCCCACCATTCACTCGCACCTGGGTGATGTCTACGCGAAGCTCGGCCGTAACGAACTTGCCGCGGCGGAGTGGGAAAAGTCGCTTACCGAATGGCGACGCTCGCTGCCGGCGGACGTCGAGAACGACAAGATCGCCGAGCTCGAGAAAAAAGTGGGCCAGACCAAGCACCGCGTGGCGCAGAAGTCGGTACCGCAAGACGCCAAGCCCCAATAGGCTGCATGCGCGAAGTCCGCATTCCAGCGTTCGCGAAAATCAATTTGCGCCTGGACATTCTGGGCAAGCGCGGCGACGGATACCACGAACTCCGCACCATCTTTCAGACCATTTCCCTGCATGACGAATTGCGGCTGCGAACCTCGCGGCATCCTGGAATCTCACTCACCATTCATGGCAACGAGGCGCTTTCCCGGGAGCCGGCGTCCAGGAACCTCGTTTACCGTGCCGTGGATGCGCTGAAACGCGAACTGAAGGTTCGCGGCGGCGTAGAGATCGAACTCCACAAGACAATTCCGGCGGGCGGCGGGCTCGGCGGTGGATCGAGTGATGCGGCCGCCGCGCTGCTGGGCTACTTGAGGCTGAATCGGAAGAAACTCGCTCTGGAGCGGCTGATCGAAATCGCCGTCTCCCTGGGCGCGGACGTGCCATTCTTCCTGTTTGGCGGGCGGGCGCTGGGAGTGAACAAGGGCGACGAACTCTATCCCCTCGCAGACATTCCGAAACACGCCATTCTGGTGGTCGCGCCACGCAACATCCATGTGCCTACGCCGGAAGCATTCCGCTGGGCCAAGGCCCCATCGCTGGCCGCCGTGCAGTCGCGGCAATTGACAAAATCGCCCGATAACTCTAAACTTTGGAAGTTCTGTGCTCTGTGCTGGAGCGCGCAGCTAAGCGGCCTCTCGAACGATTTTGAGCGGCCCGTTTTCCGGCGTCACCCTCGTCTCGCAACACTCAAGAGGGATTTGCTTCGAGCAGGAGCGACAGAGGCCATGCTGGCGGGTAGCGGTTCGGCGGTGTTTGGAGTTTTCCCGAGCCCAGCTTTGGCGCGCCGAGCCGCTGTTGGGTTTCCGAGCGACCAGACCTTCGTTTGCGAGACAATTTCGCGCGAGCGTTACAAACGTCTGGTTCAGACTGCGCTTTAAGCTGCGCGTGTCGTTTGTTCGATCCTCTCAGCGTTCTCGTGTGTATATCCATATCCCGGGTAGCAGAAATCGTCTTTAGAAATCGCCGCCTTGATCCAACGACGATCGAAGGCGTGGAGCAACGGCCTCGTGCACGACGACCGCTTCAAGATTTTCTCGGGGACCGCAAATCTGCCGTTGGCGGAGAGTATTTGCAGCCACTTGGATACGCACCTCGGCAAGATGAAGCTCGGGCGTTTCAGCGATGGCGAGATTTATCTTCAGATTCTCGAGAACGTGCGCGGCGCCGATGTTTTCGTGGTGCAACCGTGCTGCTATCCGGTGGACAACCACCTGCTCGAGTTGCTGCTGATGATCGATGCGTTCAAGCGCGCCTCGGCGTGGCGGATCACCGCGGTGCTGCCGTATTACTGCTATGCGCGGCAGGACCGCAAAGACAAGCCGCGCGTTCCGATCTCCGCGAAGCTGGTGGCCGACTTGCTGGAAACGGCGGGCGCCAGTCGCGCGCTGACGCTGGATTTGCACGCGCCGCAGATTCAAGGGTATTTCGACGTGCCGGTCGATCATCTTTTCGGCTCGCCGGTGTTGGTCGAGTATTTTCGCAGCCTGAAGCTGCCGGATGTAACCGTGGTTTCACCCGATGCCGGCGGCGTCGAACGCGCCCGTTTCTTTGCAAAGAGGATGGACGCGCCGCTGGCCATCGTCGATAAGCGCCGCGTAGACGTGGACGTCAGCGAAGTAATGAACCTGATCGGAGACGTTCGCGGGCGCAGCGCGCTGATCGTCGACGACATTATCGACACCGCGGGCACGCTGGTGAAAACCGCGGAAGCCCTGATTCGCGAAGGCGCCTTGCAAGTGTATGCGGCTTGCACGCACGCCGTGCTTTCGGGTCCGGCCATCGAGCGCATCGCGAAGTCAGAGATCAAGCAAGTCGTCGCGACCGATTCCGTGCCGTTGTCCGAGGCCGCGAGGCAGATGGGCAAGATCAAGGTGTTGAGCGTCGCGGATTTGCTGGCCCGCGGCATTCGCTCGATCCACGAAGAAACGTCGATCAGCGAGCTCTTCATTTAGGCTGCTCTCAGGGGCACGTGCCCACTGTAGCGGCGGGTCTTTAGACCCGTCAGCCGCGCCGAAAGAATTGCAATGTAGGGGGCTCGCTTTATAGCGTCCCAGGCAAGCACGTAACGAAGGGAAGAAAGCATGGCTCAAGAAAAAGTCGTCGTCGAAGGAGCACCCCGCGCCACCCGCGGCAAAAATGAAGCCCGAAGGCTCCGCCTGACCGGCAAGGTCCCCGCCGTCCTGTACGGCGGCAAAGGCGAAGCCATCACGCTATCCGTAAACGCCAAGCAAGTCGGCGCGATCCTGCGTTCGGAAAGCGGCCACAACACCCTCTTCCAGGTCGATCTCGGCGGAAAGCACGAGCCTGCGATCCTGAAAGACTGGCTGGTCGATCCCATCACCGGCCGATTGCTCCACGTCGATCTTCTCCGCATCGCCATGGACGTGCGTATGCGCGTGAGAGTTCCGGTGCACACTTTTGGCGAACCCTCCGGCGTGAAAGTGGAGGGCGGCGTCTTCGAAATGGTCACCCGCGAAGTTGAAGTCGAGGTTTTGCCCGCGGACATCCCCACCGAGTTCAAGGCCGACGTCAGTGGCCTGGCGTTGAACCAGGCCCTCCGTGCCGGCGATCTTCAGCTCGATGCCAGCAAGATAAAACTGATCACCGACAAAGATCGCGTTATCGCGCACGTCGTCGCGCTCAAGGTCGAAGAAGAAAAGCCCGCCGAAGCCGTGGCAGCAGACGCCGCAACGCCCGCCGAGCCCGAAGTCATCAAGAAGGGCAAGAAGGAAGAAGAAGGCGAGGAAGGCGCCGAGCCCGAAGCCAAGGGCAAGGCCGAAAAGACCGACAAGGACAAGAAGAAGTAGCGGCACGGCACGCCGTGCCCGTCGTCGGTGCTGGCAGGCGTCGCGTTGTAGGGGCTCATCATGCTGCGCACCAGCTTGGCGGGATCGTAACCGTCAGGCGATTCGGGGGGTGGAAGACACGGACTTATGCGGCTCATCGTAGGGCTTGGGAATCCAGACCCGGAATATCAGTGGACGCCGCATAACCTGGGTTTTATGGCGGTCGATGAACTTGCGAATCGCAATTCGATTCGCGTCGAGCGCCCCGAAGGCAAAGCGTTGGTAGGCCGCGGAAAAATTGCCGGAGAAGATGTCGTGCTGGCAAAGCCGCAAACGTACATGAACCTGAGCGGCGTTTCCGTTCGCGACCTGCTAGCCAAGTACGAACTGGATGTGACCGACTTGCTGGTGATGTGGGATGAAGTGCAGTTGCCACTGGGCACGATCCGGATTCACCCCGACGGCAGCGCCGGCAGCCACAACGGCGCCAAGTCGGTAATCGGTTCGGTAGGCACGCAACAGTTCGCGCGCCTGCGACTCGGCTGCGGAGCCGATCATCCCGTCGGCAGCCGCAAAGAGTACGTGCTCCGGCCGATGCGCAAAGCCGAGCTGGAAGTAGCAAGCGAAATGATCGGCGAAGCAGGCGACGCGGTAGAGCTGATGCTAGCTCAAGGAATCGACGCCGCGATGACCAAGTACAACCGCCGCAAGCCGCTCGATGCGGAAGAGTAGTGGCGGGTCTTTAGGCCCGTCAGTCGTTCAACGAATTTCCCGGGCGCAAACCCGGCAAGAAGGAAAGAGGCAATCATGGAAGAACGTCTATACGATCTGATCTTCATCGCCCGTCCGGCCACCCCGGAAGACGAAATCAAAAAGGTAATCTCCGGCATCGAGCACACCTGCGCCGAAAAAGGCGGCAAGATCGAGAAGACCGAACTCTGGGGCACGCGCAAGCTGGCCTATCGCGTAGCCAAGCACCGCGAAGGCATGTACGTCTACCAGCAGATCCGCACCAGCCACGCCGACCTGATCGCCGAGCTCGAACGCCGCCTCCGCGTGCAAGACGTTGTGATCAAGTACCTGACTGTGCGCCTCGACGAAGACCTCAAGCGCCAGAAAAAATACGTGCACAAGCGGGAAGTTCGCGCCGCGCGCCGTCCGCGCCGCACCCCAGCCCCGCAATCGGCGCCGCCGGCCCAAGCCCCACCGCCAGCCGCGGCCCCAGAACCCGCCCCGGCAGGCTAAGTTGTAGCGGCCGCCGACCGTGGCGGGTGTTTTTCAGGTTCGACTTTTCCGCGGTCTGGTTTTTTCGCAGTTCAGATTTTTTCTTCAGGAGGTCGGGGCTTCAGCCCCGACGTAGAGTCGCCGAGACGATCGGGCTTTAGCCCCTGAAGAACAAAAACGATCGATAGCAGCATTCCGAAAGGCAGGCAGGTATGGCAGAGGAACAAAAGCAATCATCCGGACCCAGCGGTCCACGCGGTGGCGGGCACGGTCCAGGCGGCGGTCATGGCGGTCCCGGTGGTGGACACGGAGGCCCACGCCGCGAAGGCGGCCCTGGAGGTCCCGGCGGCGGACCAGGCGGCCCGCGCCGCGGCAAGCGCCAATATTTCCGCAAAAAGAAAGTCTGTAAGTTTTGCGTCGAAAAAATGGACTTCATCGACTACAAGCGCGCCGACATCCTCTCGCAATTCGTGCAAGAGCGCGGCAAAATTCTCCCACGCCGCATGACTGGCGTCTGCTCGCGCCACCAGCGCTGGCTCGGCGAAGCCATCAAGCGCGCCCGCAACATCGCGCTGCTGCCGTTCGCCGGCAGCGCCGCAGGCACGCAAGCTCCGCGCGTAGCGCCCCCAGCGGGCGCCCACGCCCCGGCTCCGGCCGCCACGCCAGCATCGCATCCGCCGTCGACGCCAGCAGCAGCGACGACGGCTCCGACGACGACGGCCCCGGTCGAAGCGCCGAAGGCTTGATCGCGCCATCTGTGATGTAGGCGCCGGGCTTTAGCCCGGCGTGCGCAACACCGCTGCACGACTTTCGGGTCCGGCAGCTTTTCCCGAAGGGGGTCGGAGCTTCAGCTCCGACATTGAAACTCGACGGTCAAAGGGCTTTAGCCCCTGAAGAAACGTCTTAGCAGTGAAGCGGCCTAAGAAATATAAATACTCAGCGACAAGAGGGAAACGCAATGCAAAAAGTAATCCTCCAAGAAGACATCGAAAAACTAGGCCACCGCGGCGACGTTGTCGCCGTAAAGCCTGGCTACGCCCGCAATTTCCTGCTGCCGCACAAGCTGGCCATCGAAGCCACCACCGGCAACATGAAAGCGCTCGAGCGTATCCGCACCTCGCTGGCGAAAAAAACCGCCACCGAAATGGACGCCGCGCAAAAACAATCCGCCGCCCTTAACGGCGTCGAAGTCCGCTTCACCCGCAAGACTGGCGAAAACGATCAGCTTTTCGGCTCGGTAAACTCCGGCGACATCGCCGGCGCCCTCGAAGCCCAGGGTTTCAAGATCGACAAGCGCCAGGTCCAGCTACCCGAACCCTTCAAGGCACTCGGCGAATATCCCGTAAAAATCAAAGTCTTCCGCGACGTAATCGCCGAAGTAAAAGTCTTCGTAGAAAAAGAATCGTAGTCGCATTCACCATCGCAAATGTTTCTTCGAGGCGCGAGCGATCGCGCCTCTTTTCTTATGTAGCCGCCCTCCTTGAGGGGGGCGAACCTAAGATTCAAATCGCAAATCGCGCTAGTTCGCATCGTCTGCGTCCCGTCATCGCGATCGGGGAGCAAGCTTCTCGCGAAACTTTCTTACAGGAAAAAGTTTTGCAACGTTTTCCGAAACGATGCACAGCAATGCACAGTCACTTCAATTGACGCGAGCTGCTTTCACATGCACACTGCGCTCACCAGTCTTCACCCGAGGTTCACAGGGAACGGTCGAGGCCCCAGCAAAAATTTCCCCGACGCAGTGAAAATTTCTACGCTTGAATCGCGCGCCTAGGCCGTGTTAGCCTAGGCGAACAGAAAGCGAAATAAAGCAGAGTCCCCATGCCTGCCGAATCCACTCTCGAACGCCCGCTACCCAATAATCTCGACGCCGAGCGCTCCGTCCTCGGCGCCGTCCTGCTCGACAACAACGCCCTCAACGCCGCCATCGAAAATCTCCGCCCCGAAGATTTCTTTCTCGATCAGCATCGCCGCGTCTTCCTGCAAATGATCGCGCTCAGCGAAGCGCAGCAGGCCATCGACCTAATCACGCTGACCGAAGAACTTCATCGCCACGGCGAACTGGAATCCGCGGGCGGCGCTCCCTATCTCGCGTCCCTTGCCGATGGCATGCCCAAGGTCTCCAACATCGAGCACTACGCCCGCATCGTCAAAGAAAAAGCGCTGCTTCGCAATCTCATCCACGCCACCCACAATATCCAGCAGCGTGCCTTCGAAGGCGAAGACGGCGCCGACGCCGTCCTCGACAACGCCGAATCCTCCATCTTCGCCCTCGCCGAAGATCGCGTAAAAATCGGCCTCATCCCCATCAAAGACATCGTCCGCGACAATTTCGAGCGCCTCGAAAAAATCTTCCGCGAAGGCAAAAGCATCACCGGCATCCCCACCGGCTACACCGAGCTCGACAAGCTCACGTCCGGCCTGCAACCGTCCGAGCTGCTGATCCTCGCCGCCCGCCCCTCGCAAGGAAAAACCGCGCTGGCCCTGAATCTCGCCGAAAACATCGGCATCCGCGCGGGCCAACCGGTAGCCGTCTTCAGCCTCGAAATGTCGAAGGAATCCCTGCTCCAGCGCCTCGTCGCCTCCGTCGCCCAGATCGACGCCCACAAATTCCGCACCGGCCACCTCAGCCGCGAAGACTGGCGCCGCATGACCGAAGCCCTCGGCACCATCGCCGCTGCCCCCATCTGGATCGACGACGCCGGCTCCATCAGCGTCCTCGAAATCGGCGCAAAAGCCCGCCGCCTGAAACGCGACAAAGGCCTTTCGCTCCTGATCGTCGACTACCTCCAGCTCATCACCGCCCGCGGCCGTTTCGGCAACCGCCAGGAAGAAGTCTCCAGCATCTCCCGCGCCCTCAAAGGCCTCGCCAAAGAACTCCAGATCCCCGTGCTGGTCCTGAGCCAACTGACCCGCGCCCCCGAACGCGACGAACGCGGCCCCCAACTCTCCGACCTCCGCGAATCCGGCGCCATCGAACAAGACGCCGACGTAGTCATGTTCATCTACCGGCCGAATTTCTTTAAGGCCGGCGCCACCCCCGAAGAACGCGAAGAAACCGAACTCCGCATAGCCAAACAACG
>JBEKWY010000008.1:0-68266 GCA_049512575.1 Candidatus Acidiferrum sp. | reverse complement strand
AGCCGTAGCCACGCACTTCTTCCATGGCCGCTTCCGCCTCGCCGAGCATTGTTAACGTTCGCATTTGGTCAGCGGCGTCGGCTTCGCTGATTTTGCTCATGGCGAAGCCAACGTGAATCAGCACCCAATCGCCCGGCACTGGTGGTTCGTCTTGCAAGAGACCCAAGTCCACTTTGCGGCGCACGCCCATGACATCAACGACGCCTTGCGGCGGATTTTGCGCGTCCAACTCGATGATCTTACCGGGTATTGCCAGGCACACGATATGGCTCCCTATACGAAGGTCCAGTTGCCGCCATCCGCTTGGAGCCGAACTCATTCCTGCTTTCGCGCAACGAGTTCAGATTGCAGTACGTCAATTTCCGAGACCCGGAGCGCTTCCAACCCGGTACCTCGGTCTCTGGACGCAATGAAGCTCATTTTTGTGCGCGATTAGGACGAACGGCGGAACAACGCGGATTCTAACCAATTCCCGCTGTTTCCGCCATGCACTGCGCCGGAGGCTTCAGGGCATTGTTGCCGCCCGGAGAGGGCGACAACAACCGATCGCCGATCTTGAGGTCGGCGGACACGAAACTGACTCGACCTATAGCCATCAGCCCGTCGAACTTAAAACCGGCGATGGCGCCCACTTCCGAACGCCACCGCCGGCTTGACCTGGTCGATGTTGAACGGGTTGTTAGGCGCGCGCGCTCTTCACCTTGCGAGCGGGAACGCCCTCTTCGGCCTCTTCCTTTCCCTCTCCGCCAGAGCCCTTCGCCTCGACGTTGATCTCTTCCGAGAGCTTGGTTAGCTTCTGATCCGTTTCCTTTTCTTCTTCGAGCGTCTTCTCCAGCAGCGCGTTGGCTTCTGATTCACCGAGCAACCGCGCCCAAGCGCTGACGCAGCCGTACGCGGCGATTTCGTAGTGCTCGACACGCTGTGCGGCAGAGATCAACCCAGCATCCATCACCGCTTCGCCGAAGTCTTCGTCCATGATCTCTTCGCCCTCTTTGACTAGACCGGCCATGCCCGCGCATTTCTTTCCGGCGGGCTTCTCGCCCAGAGCTTCGAAGATTTCCTCGAGCCGCTCGACGTGACCCCGAGTTTGCTCTAGGTGCTCCTCGAAGCCGGCGCGAAGTTTGTCCGAGCTGGCGGCTTTGGCAAGTTTCGGCAAAGCCTTAACCAACTTATTTTCGGCGTCGTACAGATCTCTCAATTCATCGATGTAAAGTTCCCTCAGTTCGTTGTGCTCCATTTGGGTAGTCCTTTCCGCTCCGTTAGAAACCGTCAGCCGTCGCCTTCGCTAGGCTACGTGCGACGTTACGGGCTGAGCGAAAGACAGTCCATACATGGATCGACCTATCTATGGAGTCGGTGAAGACGTACGGAGGATGACGGTTGGTTCGCGGCAGTCCGGCGACGATTCGAGTCAGGCAATGCGACGCTTATGGCAGACGATAACAAACGATGCGCGCATTCTTTCTGTAGGTGCCAAGCAGCGCTGGGAAGCAAGTATTGCAGTACCGAGTGCGCAGCGGTGGAGAAGACGACGGATATCGATTGCCGATGCGGGCACTCGGGCCGCGGCGGCAAGACGCATTAATCACCGGAACTGAGTAGCGAACCTTACTGACGAACTCTAGTCAGAGTGCCATGCTGGCAGTTCCCGTCTGTCGAGTAGCGACTCGGCCGCCCAGGCTCCAAGGTAGACTGACAGCGCTACTCCGTGTCCGCTGTAGGCACCTAGCACGATGACCCGCTCACTCCGCGGGTGATGGCCAAAAACGGGCCGCCATTCGTCCGCGATCAAAATTGGTCCACCCCAGCGATGACTGAAACCAACATCTGCCAGCGCTGGATGGAGTTTGGTTACTCGCTTCTCCAAGCGCGTAAGCATCGCGGCCGCATCGCCAGAGCGAATATCGATCAATTTCAATTCGCGCCAATCGGAGACAGGTACTAATCCGCTGCCAAAGATGATTCGATTCCTGCCCAGAAGGCGACCCCAAAGATAAGGCAAATCGATGGTATAGAACGGCTTGCCAGACGCCAGGCCAAGCACCCCCACTTGCGCGTCGCTGAGCGATTCTGTAGCCAAGGCCAGCGTCAGTTTCGGCTCTGCCCGCCCCACTAGGTGGCTCAACTCGAGTGATTCCGAATTCGTAGCGACGAGCACGCGCTGAGCACGGACTTGCCTCCCACCAACCTGGAGGGTGAGTGGGTCGGCAAAGTCTATCTGGTCAACCCGCGCGCCTTCGAAAATAAGCGCTCCGCGCTCCGCAGCGGCGCGCCCTAGGCCACTAGCAAGCTTGCCCGGATCGACCGTGCCGCCTGGGACTTCGCGAGCGAGGCGCAGCTGTCCCGAGTCGCTCCAGCAAATTGGAGACTCCCTGGTTTTGCTGGTCCGATCCAGTTCCCAGGCGCCCGGAAGCATAAGTTCACACGTGACATTGAGCTGCCTGGTAATCTCGGAGAGCCCAGCCAAAACGTCGCCGAGCCCTGGAAGGTCACCGGCGGCGGTTTCGCTCAACGTCAAGCCCCCTGTGTAACCGCTCGAACGGGCACCGATGGTTTCCGTTTCGAAAACGGCCACTGTCTTTTCCGGGTTGAGACTGCGGATCGCGGCGGCGGCGGATAGCCCTGTAAACCCGCCGCCGATTACTGCAATATCGACAGCCTCCGGGAGAGGGGCCCTTTGGGGGTGAAAATCGACGACCCAGGGAGTTTGTCCCCACGACGGCGCGTTGGATGTGTCGGCCACGCTCTTACCCCTGACTTTGCTTCTTATCCTCTGATGTCGCTGCACCGGCAATTGTTAAGGATACGTAGAATGGTTGCGATTGCCTATCCTGTCCTGTGATCAGGGCGCGAGCCTTCATCGCCAAACGGAAACCCGGAAGGGCGGCTCACATGGGATTTCGGGCACCACTTGGGCCGGAGCGGCACCCGGGCTTAGCCTCGCATCTCTCGAACGCCCTCCGTAGCTTCGAATAGAGACTATAGTCTCTATGCCTAGAGTCTCTCAGCTCTAGGAGGGTACAGCCCAATGGCAAGGCCTTGGGACCCCTGTGGGCCGTCGTCAGTCGGCCTCTTTACTTCCACACGTCCGCGAGTAGATTTGGTACGACGGATGGGTGTTGTAGGTTGACAAGTTCACCCCATGCGCTGGTGGGAGGTCTCAGATGTTCGCGCGTACAAGTCCATCGAGCCGCGTCGCGGAACGAAGAACCGCATTGCGCTATCCGTTGCGGCTTCCCGTCGTTTTTTCGTGGCAGGACGACAGTGGGCGAGTTCACGGATGCGACGGGTATTGTCGCGACCTGGGTAGCCGCGGGATTTACGTCCAGGCAGAACTCGTGCCGCCGTTGGGGGTATCTGTCGAAATGAATGTTTTTCTGCCTAGGCCGGAGCATTCGGCCAGGCCGTCGGAAATTCACGCGATCGGCAGGGTGGTCCGATCGGAGCACCGGGCTCCAGCGTCCGAAAACTGCGGATTCGCAGCGATGAATCATACAACCCGTTTGCGGGAGACGCGCAACCAGAAGGCTGATCTGGAAGAGTCCGCGTTGGACGAAATCGGACTCGAAGGAGCTGGAGACGATGGCGGAAGGACAAACGAGTGAGTGTCCTAGCCCTAATGACGCAGAGACCCTGGTCAATGGTACTGCCGGACTATCTTGATGAGAGGGGTGTAATCCCTTCCTCAGAAGGTACTTCGGTACTGCGATCGAGGAACGTGAGGTCCATTGGCCGAAAGGACAGGTGGTGGCAAGATCGTGTTGTCAGGCTTACCCTGCCGTCAGTTGATGTGTGCGCCTTCCAAACGCGCGGATCTTATTGAAGAAACGGCTGGATCCGGCGCTCGCAAGGCACCGGCTGGCCGATCAGTAGGCGGATTTGAGGGGCAAATGGGACTTAAAGGGCGGTAGCTTGCCTCGAAAAGAGACCGAGCCGACTCTGATGAAAAATTACAAATGTGACCTGGAGTCCGAGCCTCACGAGTGCGCTGAAGAATCTGATCCTTGTGAAACGACTCGGCAATCGGATGGTGGGCAACTTCAACCGACCTTGGGGGTTGAAGGTACCGTCGCAGCGCTGGCTCTCGCACCTTGGTACGCTCTGCGGGTGCGTCCTAATTATGAAAAACCCGTTGCGGCGGCGCTTCGAGGTAAGGGATTTCGAGAGTTTCTACCATTGGTGCAGCGCCGCAGGCAGTGGTCTGACCGCGTGAAGGTGATAGATCTTCCGCTTTTTCCGGGCTATTTATTCTGCCGCCTGAATCTGGAAGAGCGCATGCCACTGCTGACCACTCCCGGGTTTCTGTACCTGGTAGGCGTCGGCAAGAATCCCGAGCCTGTGGATGAAAGCGAGATTGCGGCGATACAATGCGTCTTGCGCTCCGGTCTGGTAGTCACACCCTGGCCGTCTCTAGTGGTCGGCCAGCGAGTACAATTAAGGCATGGACCTTTGCGCGGGTTGGAGGGCGTCTTGACGAAGATCGCTAATCAGCACCGGATGTATGTCTCGGTTACGCTTCTGAAGCGATCGATTTCCGTGGAAGTAGCGCCTGAATGGATTCATCCGATTGATGCGGCCAAGGATTCGGCGCCAAATTCGAATTTATCGTCGGAAGCCTGAAGCCAAAGATTCCGGGCCCTGTACAGAAGCAAGGATCATGAGGTCAGCAAGTGAAAACTGAAATGAATACCGAGAAGAGGGAGCGGAGAGGAGGGTCGATGACTACTTTAAGAGGCTGGTCAATCGGCTTCGCGGTTCTCTTCCTGGCCGTGAATAGCGCGGGACAGGTGACTTCACCGGCAGCGACAGATTCTCAGAAGGCGAGCTGCGACAGCCAGGTTCGCTCGACATATCTCCTCGGCCCGGAAGACGAACTCCAGATATCAGGCCCCGAGTTGGATGAATTGTCAAACAAAACGGTGCGCGTCGACGGTGAAGGTGATTTGCAGGTACCACTAGTGGGTCGTGTCCACGTCGCCGGATTGACTGTGCAACAAGCCGAGCAAGAATTGAACAAGAGACTAACCACATACATTAAGCACCCGCAGGCTGCCGTTGACGTCAAAGAGTTGCGCAGCCAGCCTGCTTCCATTCTTGGAGCGGTCAACTCTCCTGGCGTACACCAAGTGGAAGGACACAAGACGCTGTTGGAGATGATCTCGCTAGCTGGAGGCGTACGGCCGGACGCGGGCTACAGTATTCGAATCACGCGACAAGTAGAGTGGGGTTGCATTCCGCTGCCGGGAGCGACGTTGGACGCCTCGGGGCGCTTCACGGTCGCGCAAGTGAATCTCCAAGACATCATGGAAGCGAAGACCCCGCAAGAGAACATCCAGATCTTCCCGCACGACGTCATCTCGGTGCCCAAAGCGGAGCTGGTATACGTTACGGGCGACGTGAAGAAGTCGGGTGGATACATTTTGGGTGAGAGACAAACCATGTCGGTGCTGCAAGCGGTTTCGCTTGCGGAGGGTTTGGGACCGGCGCCCGACCCACGGCACGCAAAGATTCTGCGGTTGAATCCCGGCCAGGACCAGCGAACGGAAATTCCCGTGGACTTGAAGAAGATTTTGCAGGGAAAAGGCGGAGATGTCCCGCTGCAGGGCAACGATATCCTTTTTGTCCCCGATAGTACGGGTAAGAAAGTGGCACTGCGTGTCATGGAAGCAGCGATATCGACCGGCACGGGTCTCGCGATTTATCGCCCGTAAGGACCCGTTCAAGGAAACAGAACGCAGAGCAACAGAAACGCGATCTAGGGAACTGTTAATTTTGAGCCGCAGGGCGGAACGGCAGGTAATAAATGTCTAAGCATTTCGATCGAGTGAATAACCGGACGCGAGCCGTGCAACTGAGTACGTATACGGATAATCGCCCGACGGTATACCGGATGGATGAGCCGGTCCATGCGGATAACGGGGAAACGCAAGCCTATGACAGCTTGCTCGGTTATTGGCACATCCTCGTCCGTAATAAAGTTACGCTGCTGTGCTTTGCCCTGGCTGGCCTTGCTGTGGCAGTGCTATTCAGCTTGCTGCAGACGCCGATCTACCGAGCGCGGACCTCACTTGAAATCCAGGACTTTAATTCGGAGTTCATGGATCTAAAGAACGTGGATCCGACCAACTCCGGCCCGGGCGGCGCGACGGACTCCTATTTTCAGACCCAGATCAAGATCCTGCAGAGCGATTCCCTGCTGGAACGTGTCGTCAACAAAATTGATCTTCAGCAAGAGCCGCCGACGAGCGGCTGGGGTGCGTTCGCGTCACGCGTACAGCGGATGCTGGGTTTCCCGGAGTCCAAGCAAGAACCGAACAAGGACGCATTCGTCGCGCAAGCAAGAGGCAATCTGACCGTCCGCGCTTCCGGCCAGACCCGGCTTGTGGAAATCATGTATGACTCGGAGGATCCGAAGTTTGCGGCGCTGTTTGCCAATACCTTGGTTTCTGAATTCATCGAACAAAGCCAGGAAATGCGTTGGAAGTCGAGCCAACGGACTGGGGAATGGTTGACCGGCCATTTGAGCCAGATGAAGACGGACCTGGAGAAGTCCGAAGCACAACTTCAGGCTTATGCGCGTTCTTCCGGCCTGACGATGACGGACAAGGAAAACGTCACCGAAGGCAGACTCAAGGAACTTCAGGATGAGTTGGACAAAGCGCAGGCCGATCGCGTGGACAAGCAAGCGAAATTCGAAGAAGCGAAGAGCAAACCGGCGGAATCGCTGCCGGAAACAATCGACGATCCCACGTTGCGCGACTATCGTATCAAGTTGACGGGTCTGCAGCAGCAACTCGTCGAACTCAGCGCCACGCTGACTCCGGAGCATTACAAGGTTCAGCGGGTACAGGCGCAGATCAACGAGTTGCAAAGCGCTCTCGAGAAACAGCGCACGAACGTGCTGCGCCGCGTTGGCAACGAATATGCCGCCGCAGCCCGTCGTGAGAAATTGTTGCAGCAATCCTATATCGAACAGCAAAAGACCGTGGCCAATCAATCCGACAAGGCTATCCACTATGACACGCTGCGCAGAGAAGTGGAATCGAGCCGGCAGCTCTATGACACGCTACTGAACCGAGTCAAACAGGCATCGTTAGCGTCCGCGATGCGTGCCAGCAACGTTTTGGTCGTGGACGAGGCCAAGCCGCCCTTCCTGCCCGCCAAGCCGAACGTGCCGGTGAATTCTGCGCTGGGCTTGTTTTGCGGCATATTCCTGGGCTTGGGTTTCGTGGTGTTCCGCACGCGATTCGATCGCAGCATTCAAGCGCCTGGCGATATGCAGGTTTACCTGAATCTGCCGGAACTCGGCGTAATTCCGATGGCGCAGGTTTGCGACACGCCCGCAGTTCGCAGTCAACGCGCGCTCGGGCCTGCCGATCCTTCCGATTGTTTGGAACTGGTAACCTGGAAGCACAAACCGTCGGCGGTAGCGGAATCTTTCCGAGCCATGTTGACTTCTATTTTGTTGCCCGGGCAAAACTCCGAAGGGCCTCAAGTGCTCGTGGTCACCAGTCCGGGTCCAGCAGAAGGCAAGACGACCGTGGCCAGCAACCTCAGCATCGCCATCGCGGAAATGGGACGTCGAGTATTGTTGATCGACGGCGACCTGCGCCAACCGAAGTTGCACAAGATTTTCGGATCGGCAAACACACGTGGCGTGAGCGACGTACTTTTGTCCGAGGCGCCACTCGAAACGGTTCCGCTGTCGCAATTGGTGGTGGAAACGCGCATTGCGGGTGTGTCCCTCCTTCCTAGTGGCACTCGCACGACGAACATTTCGCAACTGCTCCACTCGCCCCGCGTCGAAGCGCTCATGGCGCGCATGCGCACCGAGTTCGACATGATCATCATCGACGCGCCGCCGATGATGCATTTGGCCGACGCGCGATTGCTCGGAGGCCTTTCCGACGGGGTAATTCTCGTGGTCCGCGCAGGCCACACCATGCGCGAGGCTGCTTTGATTGCCACGCAACGCTTGTCCGAAGACGGCACGCGAATACTGGGCACCGTGCTGAATAGCTGGGATCCTCGTAAAACTCCTGGCCGCACGTATGGTTACGGTTATGGCTACGGCTACGGATACGGCTACGGCCAGACCGCGGACGCAAAACATCCTCCAACGCCGAACGCCTGACGCAGGTTTTCGGAATCGTCTCGCGTCTTGGAGCTAAGGCTCAGCAATCAAACGGGTGGTTTTCCCACAATGATCTCTGGAAGAGGACTGAGGCACGAAATGCCAGGCACGACTGGGGGTGTGTTTCGTACCCAGCGGCCTGCTACGGCCGAGAAGGGGCGGCTACTCACCTCTGTTGCATTTGCCTTGCTTTTCCTTTTCGTGGCCGCAATTCCGCTGGAAAATGCGCTCGTCCTGCCCGGCATTGGGACATTTGGTCGGCTAGTGGGCCTGGCGGCATTTGCGGTTGGGATACTGGCGGTGGCCGAGCGCGGCAAGGTGCGGCCACCCTCGCCGGTACATCTCGTGATGCTGGCATTCGTGGTCTGGGCGAGTCTGACGTACTTCTGGACGTTGGCGCCCGACGCCACGGTAATCGAGGTTCTAAGCTACATCCAGTTTTTCGCCATGGTGTGGTTGATATGGGAGCTAGCCCCGCTGCCACGCCAGCGTGTGAACTTAATGCAAGCCTATCTTCTGGGGACCGGCGTTTCGGCGATAGCTGCGCTCCTGCATATCGGCGCTGCGGAAGGCACCACGCGCAATTCGACTTTCAACATGAACCCGAACGACATTGGGTTACGCCTTGCCTTGAGCGTTCCGATGGCGTTGTATTTGGCGGCGTCGCAAAAACAAGACTTCCGCGTGTGGCTCTACAGGCTGCACATGGTTTTGGCGGTTTGCGCGCTATTCATGACGGCATCGCGAGGCGCCCTTATCGCGCTCTGCGGAGCCTTATTGATGATTCCCCTGACGTTCCGGAAATGGTCGGTCCGTCAGAAAATGGTGATGGGCGTGGTGGTCGCGGCGGCGGCCATGGTCGCGATTGCCATGGTGCCGGCCTCTACTTGGGAGCGCATGAGCACCACCGGATCAGAAATCAGCTCGGGGACAATGGACGCCCGGACGGTGATTTGGCGCGCCGGCATGGATGTTTTCTCGGACCACCCTTTCTTCGGAGTCGGTGCCGGGGCCTTTCCGACGGCCATCGAGCGAAGCGTTGTGACCGCATGGGTAGCTCATAACACCTTTCTGTCGATCCTCGTCGAACAAGGTGTCGTCGGCTTTGCAATCTTCCTTATCCTGCTGGTGATGCTGTTTTATTCCGCGCTGAAGCTGCCCGTGCTGGGACGCAGTCTGTGGTTGGTGATGCTGCTCACGTGGGGTTTGGGCGCCGCGGCCATGACCTGGGAAAACACCAAGCCGACTTGGCTTCTTTTTGGTTTGATGGCGGCGGATGCCGCTGCGGTTCAGGTCGCAGCCACGAAACGTTACTCTCCCGCTCGCGTCTTCAATTCCGGCACAGCCGGGCAGGCCGCACCATCGCCTGCGCGATCAAGAATGCTTCGTGAGCTACACGCAAAAATGCGAAAGGCTGGACTGGAAAAGCCTGACGCGCCGACGTTGGGACGCCGATGAGTTCGCTGCCCAGCTCCGCATCTTCACTTCAACCCGGCTTGGCGGGCCCGCCCATCGTCAACGGGGAGCCCCAACAGGAAATGAGCGAAGGAAATCGAATGAATTCCGCGGAAACCGCAAATCTTTCGACCGCAGCCGCGAAGACGCCGGCGCTCGGCGCTTCCCTGCGTTGGAATTTCAGCTGGACCTTTGTTGGCAATATCATTTATTCCGCCTGCCAGTGGGGCATGCTGGTCGTGCTCGCAAAAATCGGGAACCCGGAAATGGTTGGGCAGTACGGGCTAGCGATGGCGGTCGCCACGCCGATCCTGGCTTTGTCGAGCCTGCAGCTCAGGGCCGTGCTGACCACCGACGTTCGGGAACGCGTCCCTTTCGGCGAATACTTAGGATTCCGGCTCGCGACCACGCTTATTTCTCTAATCATCATTGCTTGCATTCCGTTCGTGATGCACTACCGCCGGGAATCAACGTTGGTGGTTCTGATCATCGGGCTTGGACAAGCGCTTGAGACGCTCAGCGATTTGTATTGGGCGCGAATGCAGTTTTACGATCACATGGACCGCATCGCCAAGTCCATGATCATGAGAGGGCTACTTGGGCTGGGCGCGCTGGGCACAACCGTCTACCTCACCAAGAGCGTGGTCTGGGGAGCCCTGGCCCTGGTCTTGGCACGAGCGGTAGTCCTCGTAGGGTACGACATCAGCAAACGCACGCAGCTTTTGCCGCGACATGTAGCCCGTGACGAAGCCGACCGGATTCTCAATTCGAAAAGCGGGACGCTGCGTCCCCGTTGGAATCCAAGCACACAAACAGAATTGTTCCGGACCTCGATTACTCTCGGCGTAATCGCGATGCTCGTTTCCCTGCTTCCCAATGTTCCGAGGTATTTCATTCAGGGAACGCTCGGCGAACGGGCACTCGGAATCTTCACCGCCACGGCTTTCCTGGTCTCGTCGGGCGGCTTGATCGTAAACGCGCTCGGACAATCGGCATTCGTGAGGCTCGCCAAACATTACGGGGCTGGGGATGTCGCAGGATTCAATTCCCTGCTGCTAAAACTCGTGGGGATCGCGGGAGTTTTAGGCGTCGGAGGCATAGGTGTCGCCGTATTTTTCGGGCACATGCTGCTGACCTTGCTCTACCGGCCCGAATATGCCGACCACACCAACGTGCTGATCGCCATGATGGTCGGCGGCGCCGTCACTTACGTGTCAAGCCTGATGGCCTCGGCGGTGACTGCCGCGCGGTGCTTTGTGCGCCAAATTCCAGTACTGGCTACGGCTGTCGGAGCGGCCGCGCTTTCGAGCTGGCTTTTGGTGCCCACTCACGGACTGCTAGGGGCGGCCTTTTCGGTCATCATCACTTCGACAACACTCGGAGCCGGCGAGGTATTGCTGCTGTGGTACGTACTCAGCAATATCAACCGGCCGGTAGCAGCGCAGGCCTGACGGGACGCCGCGCTCTTCCGAACTGCCATTCGATCCCGCGGGATTTGGCAGAGAAGGATTCGGAAAGCATGAATCAAAACCTACTCGAACTCGAGAGCCATTTTTCTTTCGGTGAGAACTGGACGCAGTACGCCGAGAAAATTGACGAAAGAAGGATTGAGGAAGCGGAGAAATCCTTGATTCGGCTGGTAGGCCGCGAATTGATCGCGGGACGCACCTTCCTGGATATCGGCTGTGGCTCGGGGCTGTTTTCCCTGGCGGCAGTCCGGCTTGGTTGCCGGCGTCTTCTGGCAGTGGATTTGGATCCAAACAGCGTGCAGACCACACGCAAGACGTTGGAGCGCCACGCTCCTTCGGACGCAAACTGGGATTGCCAGCGTATTAGTGTATTCGACCTAGATCCTGCCAAGATGGGCACCTTCGACATCGTCTATTCGTGGGGCGTATTGCATCACACCGGCGACATGTATAAGGCGATTACAAAGGCTGCGGCCATGGTCGCCACACGAGGGACTCTGGCACTCGCGTTGTACGGGAAGACGCCTTTCTGCGGTATGTGGCGGATCGAGAAGAGAATCTATTCCCGCTCTCCGAGGTGGGTCCAGCGCGCAATTGAAATCGTATATCGCTCCGTAGTTAGCGCGCGGCTGGCCCTTAAAGGGGAAAGCCTCAAGAAACGCGAGGAGACCTATTTTCAGCAGCGCGGCATGGATATGTACCACGACACCCGGGATTGGCTTGGCGGCTATCCTTACGAGTCGATTTCCCCGCGCCAGGCAATGACCTACATGCAGAAGTTGGGATTCGAACCGATCAGGTCCTTCGTTTGCCCGAGTATTGGCCTCCTGGGCGCCGGGTGCGACGAATACTCGTTCACGAAATCGCTCCCCGAAAAGCTTTAAGCAACTTCTGGAACCCAAACACTTTGTTTCGATCGATTCTGGAATGAAGGTTGCGATTGCGAGCATATCGACTGCAGCGAGGACGTACTGTATGCGCGCAGCCATTGGAGCCAGCTTGATAGCAATGAGCAGTTTGGCGCCGTGCCGAGCGCAAAAGCCAGCCTTTCCGGAAGCGCAGGGCGGCGGGGCGGCCTCTGTCGGAGGGCGCGGTGGCGTGGTCAAAGAAGTGACGAGCCTGGAGGACTCTGGCACCGGCAGCCTTCGTGCCTGTGTTGAAGCCAAGGGGCCGCGAACGTGCATCTTTCGCGTTGCTGGACTAATCACGCAGCACTCGGATCTTACCGTCAATAATCCGTTCCTCACCATTGCCGGACAAACGGCGCCAGGCGAAATCATACTCGGGGGGCCGGGGAACAAAGGATTCACGTTAAGGGTCTCCACGCATGACGTCGTGATCCGATACATCACGATTAGCCCGGATGACTTGGAGACACCCTCAGGTCCGTCAACTGGCACAGTTGGGTTCGGCGTAATAAACGGCAACAACTACAACATCATCCTCGATCATGTGAGTTCACGCTGGGCCGGGAACAAATTATGGATCACGGGAAGCAATTACGTAGGCCCAAACCACTCGATCACGACATCCTGGAGCCTATTTTACGAGCCACATGCGGGACATCCTGTTGGTCCGGGGACAGCGGGTAATCCGATCGGGTGTCCTAGTTCCGCGCCTGACGCGTCGTTGGCGAATCCCTGTTTTAGCTCTCTTGAAACAGACATAGATTTTCATCACAACATGTTTGTCAATATCAGCCACCGAATCCCGGAGACCGACAACAAATCGGTCCGCTGGGTAAACAATCTGACGTTCAATTGGGCGTTCTACGCATTCGCCGGTCTCGGCGGCGAAGCTCTGGACATCATTGGCAACAAATGGGTTCGCGGCAATCTGAATTCTTCCGCCCAGGCGCACGAAATTCACGTGACGGAAAAAAGTCCGGAGGTCCTGGGGAACCCTTCCGTACTCGTTGCAGGTAATGTAGGTCCGAATCAATCTGATCCCGATGGCGACCAATACTTGATGGTGTCGCACATCAGCGGAGAAAATGGCCACGAGAATGGGCCGATACCGGACAGCTGGAAGCGCACGGCGCCGCTGCCTGCAACAGATTTTCCGATCATCGCCGATCCCGCTGCGAGCCTGGACGCGATCCTCTTGCCCACCGTGGGCAATTCGCAACATCTCGATTGCAACGGGCGGTGGGTCAACCACCGCGATGATGCCGACACGCGGATCATCGAGCAATACCAATCCAAAGGGCCCGGGGGCTTTTGGCCCAACGGCATTACAGTAACGGGTAGAGCGGCGCTTCCGCTGCCAATGCCGTCACCGCAATGGAAAGATCGGCCTGTAGTGAACGGTGAAGCTTGTTCAGAATCACTTCATGACGGAATCCCGGATCAGTGGAAGAAATCGCAAGGTTTGAGCACAACGAAACGCGAACTCTACAGGTCTGTGGCGCCCGATGGTTACACTGTTTTGGAGCACTATTTGAACGCTGTTCCCATAAAACCGGTTCACGACAAGAACGGGAAGCGCCCGTGAAAATCCTATTTCTTGCCCGTCAGCTGAATATCGGGGGCGCCGAACGCCAGTTGGTGATAGTGGCGAACGAGTTGGCCTCTCGCGGACACGAGGTTGTGATTGCCTCGTTCTATCCCGGGGGCGCTCTGTCAAAGCAACTCGACTCCCGCCGCGTTCGCTTGATTTCCATGGAAAAGCGTTCGCGCTGGGATCTGATTTCCCTATACATCAGGGTCTTGCGCGTCATCGGACAAGAGCGACCCGATGTCTTACACGGCTGGATGCACACGCAAAACGTCATCGCCACGATGTTTCGGATTTTCCATCCAAAGGTCAAGCTCTTCTGGTGCGTACGCAGCGCCAACCTCGATAGCGTTCTTGACCGGGTCGAAACGATTATGGTCTGGCTGCAAACTCGGTTGTCGATGTTCGCCGACTGCATCGTCGTGAATTCCATCGCCGGCTTGGAGTACGCGGTGTCGACAGGCATTGCCCGCGAGAAGATGGTGTTTATCCCCAACGGCATCGATACCAATGCATTCTATCCAGCTGAAACAGAAGGCAAACGCGTCCGCGCAGAGTGGGGCATCGGCGAGGGCGAAAAGGTGATCGGCAAAGTCGCGCGATTCGACCCAATTAAGAATCACCCCATGTTCCTGAAAGCCGCGGCGCGCATTGCGGCAGAGCGACCCGACGTGCGCTTCGTGTGCATCGGCCACGGAGACGCTTCCTATTTGAAGCAACTGCAGGATTTGACACAAACGCTGGGCATTGAAGACAAGGTCCAATGGGTGAAGGCTCGCCCCGACGTGCGGGCGGTATATAACGCGCTAGATATTTTTTGTTCCACCTCTTCTAGCGAGGGCTTCCCCAACGTGATTGGCGAAGCGATGGCGTGCGCTCGCCACTGCGCGGTCACCGACGTGGGAGATTCCAAGTTAGTGGTGGGAGGAACCGGAATCTCAGTCCCGTCAGATGACGTTGAAGCACTGGTAGCGGCCCTGCGCCAGACGTTGGACGGCAACGCCCTGAACCTGCGAGCCCGCCAGCGCATTCTGGAGAACTTCACGGTCGCCCATCTCGGCGACAAGACCGAACAGGTGCTCATTCAGTCCTTGGAGCGCGATCGTAAACGCATCGCGCCGTCACTGAGGCGCGTTGAAGAAGTCCACCCGCCGATAGACGCCTGATTTTTGATGTAATGTAACAACCCCCACGCAGGGCGGAGCCTGTTAGAAGAGTAGTCGGGAGATAGTCGTATGTGCGGAATAACCGGATTTCTGGATACGAGGCAAAACAGAGGGCACGAAGAGCTTGTGGCTATGGTACGCCGCATGGCGACCAGTTTGCGCCATCGCGGCCCGGAAGACGAAGGCACCTGGGTTGATCCAGCCAGCGGAATTGCGTTCGGCCATCGGCGCTTGTCGATTATCGATCTCTCTCCAGCGGGACATCAGCCGATGCACTCGTCCTGCGGACGCTACGTCATCACTTACAACGGCGAAATCTACAACTTCAAGGCGCTTAGAGAAGAGCTGGAAGCCCTTGGACAAACCTTCCGCGGACACTCGGACACGGAAATCATGCTCGCTGCGATTGCCCGTTGGGGTGTCGAACCTGCGCTGAAGAAGTTCAACGGCATGTTCGTGTTCGCCCTCTGGGACCGGCAGGAGAGAACGCTTCATCTGTCGCGCGATCGCGCAGGTGAGAAGCCCCTGTATTACGGCTGGGCTGGACACACGCTTCTTTTCGCCTCCGAGCTTAAGGCCCTTCACCAGCATCCGGATTTCCGGGGCGAGATTGACCGCGGAGCTCTAACTGTCTACCTCCGCCACAATTACATTCCCGCGCCTCATTCGATTTATAAGGGCATTTACAAATTGCCGGCGGGAACCTTGCTGACGATTCAAGGGTTTGGCAGCGATGCTTCCCCCAAGCCGTATTGGTCCGCAAAGCGCGCCGCGGAAGACGGGCTGAGCAATCCGTTTGTTGGCAGCGATGCCGAGGCGGTCGACCAACTCGATTCTCTGCTGAACGACGCCGTCAGCATGCGCATGGAAGCGGATGTGCCGCTGGGAGCGTTCCTGTCGGGCGGAATTGATTCGTCGCTGGTGGTTGCGATTATGCAGGCCAACAGCAGCAGGCCCGTGAAGACGTTCACGATCGGATTTGACAACTCCGAGTTCAATGAGGCCGAATCCGCGAAGGCCGTCGCCAGGCACCTGGGAACCGACCATACCGAGTTATATGTCACTCCCGAAGAAGCGATGAGCGTCATCCCGCGGCTTCCTACTTTGTATGACGAGCCATTCGCCGACTCCTCACAAATCCCAACATTCTTGGTCTCGCAACTCGCGCGGCGCAACGTCACGGTCAGCCTCTCGGGTGACGGTGGAGACGAGCTGTTCGGTGGTTACAACACCTATCTCTGGGGACGAAGCGTTCAACAAAACATCGGCTGGATGCCCAACGCTTTGAAGACGGGCCTGGCAAAATCGCTGAACCCACTGTCGCGATTCGACTGGAATGCCGTCTTAGCCGGAGGCCAATCCTTGCTTCCGCAAAGTCTGCGGCGCAAGGATCTAAACAAGGTTTTGCAAAAGCTCGCCGGAATTTTGAAAGTGAATCAACGGGAAGCCCTGTACTGGGTCCTCTGCTCCTACTGGATGGAGCCGGCTTCCGTGGTTCTCGGCGCAAGAGAACCTCTGACGTCCCTCACCGATCCGAGCAAGTGGGCCGAGATTAAGGAATTCATGCACGTCATGATGTACCTTGACACCCTCATGTACTTGCCCGACGACATTCTCGTCAAGGTCGATCGCGCCTCCATGGGCGTCAGCTTGGAATCCCGCGTTCCGCTACTCGATCACCGTGTGATCGAGTTCGCTTGGAGGCTGCCGCTGGCAATGAAGGTCAAAGGAAATACCGGCAAACGCCCGCTTCGGCAATTGCTCCATCGTTACGTCCCCAAAGAGCTCGTCGAGCGGCCAAAACAGGGGTTCGGCGTGCCCATTCATGAATGGTTACGGGGGCCAATGCGTCCCTGGGCTGAAGAACTGCTGAGTGAGTCGCGATTGAAGCACGAAGGATTCTTTTCCGCGGCCCCGATTCGTCAGAAATGGTCGGAACACGTCAGCGGTCGGCGCAACTGGCAAGCGCAGATGTGGGGCGTGCTCATGTTCCAGGCCTGGCTTGAAGAGCACAAAACCCTGATTTCGACCAAAGTAGATGACGTCGTTTTGGATACGCAAGTGGCGGGTATTCCCACTCGCATGACTGGATCGCCGCCGGTCCAGCCGAGCACGACATAACTTCAGATACATGTTTTCGTCATTTGGCCTGACCCCGGACGCTGTGCTGGTAACCGAACTTAAAGAAAAAAGGCAGGGCTCGAACATGAGTGTCAAGTTCTTGCTGCGATTCGACGACATGTGCCCGACGATCAATTGGGCGGTCTGGCAAAAACTCGAAGACGTCATGATTGAAGAAGGCGTCCGGCCGATTTTGTCGGTCATCCCTGACAATCAGGACCCGACTCTTCACGAGGGCGAACCAAACGAACGCTTCTGGGAAAGGGTGCGCGCGTGGCAAGCGCGCGGGTGGACGATCGGCCTCCACGGATATCAGCATCGCTACGTCACCAAGAATGCTGGCATCGTTGGGCTAAAGCCGTACAGCGAGTTTGCCGGCGTTCTCTTCGAAGAGCAGCGCGCCAACCTGAAACAGGGACTCGCAATCTTTGCCCGCGAAGGAGTGCGCGCCGAGTGTTGGGTCGCTCCAGCCCATTCGTTCGACGAAAATACCGTCCGGGCCTTAGTAAGCTTGGGTGTCCGCACGATCAGCGACGGGCTCGCTCTGTATCCACACCGCGATTCCCAAAATGTGATGTGGGTTCCACAACAGCTGTGGAGGTTCCGCGCCGTGCCGTTTGGAGTGTGGACCGTCTGCATTCACTCCAAAGATCATCTTTACCTCGACCACGAACATTTCCGGCGGCGCATCCGGGAATATAAGCATTCCATCACAAGTCTTCCCGCCATGGCAGAAGCCTACGCGCAGCGGAAAAGCAGCTGGACGGATCGTGTCTTTGGCGAGTTGTGGCATCTGGCGATTCGCGCCAAGGTAGCGCTGGCGGCGAGAAACTCCCCCGTGACCGCATCGGCTCTTGAGGCGAATGCCGATGCCGAAGCGAGGCAGCGTCTCAAAGCAGCCCTGTAAGATCGCGCCGCACCATCGTCCGGTGCGTCCAGGCTCAACCCGATAGCCTGGGACCCGATCTCCTGAAAATTGATTTCGAAATGAACCAACACTTTAGCCAAAAGCCCGATTTCGGCGCGCTGGTGATCTCGCTCGACTTCGAGCTGCACTGGGGCGTTCGGGACAAGTGCGCCCCGGACGGGCCGTACCGCGAGAATCTCCTCGGCGCTCGCAAAGCCATTCCCATGATCCTCGATTTGTTCGAGGAGTTCGATGTCGCGGCCACTTGGGCAACCGTCGGATTTCTCTTCGCGGAGTCGCGCCGTGAGCGGGAACAGTTCTCCCCCGCCATTCGTCCGCAATATGTCGATACACGTCTCGATCCTTATTCTGAGCCGACCGGTGAAAACGAGAACGATGACCCTCTGCACTACGCGGCGAGCCTGATTGCGCAGATTGCGAAGCGCCCAAAACAAGAAATCGCCACGCATACGTTTTCGCACTACTACTGCCAGGAGCCCGGCGAGACACGCGAGTCCTTCGCCGCGGACTTGGCCAGCGCGGTCGCCATCGCGCAACGCCGCGGAATCAACGTCCGTTCGATCGTGTTCCCTCGCAACCAATTTCGGCCCGGTTACGAGGATCTTTTAAAGGAAGCTGGCGTGGTTTGCTATCGCGGAAACGAGCCGCATTGGATGTACCGCCCGCGGCCGCGCAGCCAGGAAACGTTGGCGGTTCGCGCGCCACGACTTCTGGACCATTACGTGTCTCTCTCCGGATCGAAGGTTGTTCGCTGGGATGAGATTTTGCAACCGAATGGTCTTTGCGATGTCCGTTCAAGCATGTTCCTGCGGCCCTATTCGACGCAGCGGAAGAGTTTCGAATCCATTCGCATCCGTCGCATCGCTGCCGGAATTCGCGCAGCAGCCGAGCAGCGAGGGATTTTCCATCTCTGGTGGCACCCTCACAATTTCGGCGCCAATACCAACGAGAATTTGGACTTTCTCCGGAGCGTCCTGGAAGTTTTCGGAAGCTGCCGCCAGACACACGCCATGAAATCGCTCAACATGGCCGAAGTAGCTTCGTTCGTGTCCACCGCGGACGAGACCCAGGAAATGCCATCTGAAGATTCGAACACCACGTCCGCGTGGGAGCAGGTATTGTGATTCGCGTTACGCACATTATCGCGGGACTCGACTCGGACGGCGCGGAAAAGATGCTTCATCGCCTGATCGCCGGCATGGATTCCAGTCGCTTCGAGAACGAAGTGATATCCCTGACCGATTTGGGTCCCATGGCTCGGCAGATCGAGGCCTGCGGCGTGCGCGTTCGCGCATTAGGAATGAAGCGCGGTAGCGCCAATCCTTTCTATCTGTTGAGGCTCGCGGCATGGCTGCGGAAATCGCAACCGCACGTAATTCAGACCTGGATGTACCATGCCGACCTGATCGGCGGACTTGCTGCCAGGCTTGCGGGGCGTTCCGGCGTTGTCTGGAATATTCGTCACAGCGAATTACATCCGGAAACCGATAAGCGTTCCACCTTGTGGACTGGAAGGGCGTGTGCCCGCCTGTCGCGGCAGTTGCCCAGGCGAATCGTTTGCTGCTCGGAAACTTCGCGGAAGTTCCATTCGAGCTTCGGTTATGGAGCAGATCGAATGCAAGTCATTCTCAATGGTTTTGACTTGCATCGTTTCAAACCAAATCCCAGACAACGCGTCGAGATTCGTGAAGCGTTGGGCATTCCGCAATCGGCACCGGTCATTGGCTTGATTGCTCGCAAACACCCGGTCAAAGACCATCGAAATTTCATGCAGGCGGCAGGCCTCCTGCATCGTGAATTCCCCGAAGTCCATTTCGTACTCTGCGGCGAAGGCGTTACGTTCTCCGATCCGGAACTCCGCGCATGGGCTCAGTCCGCTGGAATTCAAGACGTCTGCCATCTACTTGGCCATCGAGACGATGTCCCACAGATCCTCAATGCATTGGACATGGCGACCTCCTCCTCCTCCGGAGAAGCGTTTCCGAACGCGGTGGCCGAAGCTATGGCCTGTGCTGTCCCGTGCGTGGTCACCGACGTCGGAGATTCTCGTTTTATCGTGGGCGAAACGGGTCGCGTCGTAGCCCCCAGGGACCCGTCAGCCCTGGCACAAGGTTGGAAGCAGTTGTTGGAAGCAGGTTCAGAGGTTCGCAGGGATCTCGGGTTTGCCGCGCGGGAACGCGTCGAACAAAATTTCGGAATGGCCGCCGTGATTAGCCAATACCAAGACTTGTATACTCAGGTCTTCCAAGAGATCTCGGCGAAAGGCTCCAGCCACTCTCGAAGCATAGCCGAACGCCCACAGCAAACTCCGAACGCAGGATTGGGAAATTCTCTGCATCCTCGAGCCCGGGTGCTATTCGTCGACAACGACGTCAACTCCTTCTTCTCGTACCGCATCGAGATGGCTCGAGCCACCCGGGATGCCGGCTTCGAAGTTCACATCGCGGCTCCCGAAGGAAAAGCCGCAGAAACTCTTTTGAGTGAGGGTTTTCGTTTTCACGCCGTTCCCATGACGCGGAGCGGCTTGCATCCGTGGAAGGAATTGGCAACGATCGCCGCTCTGTTCCGGCTGTATCGAAAGCTCCGGCCTGATCTCGTGCACCACCTTCGCTTGAAACCCGTTCTCTACGGAGGGCTGGCCGCCTATGGTGCGCAGGTTCCCGCCGTGGCGGGTTTGCTTACCGGTTTGGGCTACGTATTCATCGCCGAGACTCGCAAAGCAGTGGTGATTCGCAAGCTCGTGACGCTGAGCTCCAAGGTGGCGTTCCGTCACGCCAATCAGCGCATCATTTTTCAAAACCCCGACGACCAGATGGTCTTCGTTCAAAACAAAATTCTGCCGGCACGTCAGACAGTGCTGATTAAAGGCTCCGGCGTCGATGTAAATGAATATCTGCCGACACCGGAACGCGGTGGCGTTCCAGTAGTTGTGCTTGCTTCGCGAATGCTGCGTGATAAGGGCGTTGATGAATTTGTGGAAGCCGCGCGCGACCTTCGAGCCAAGCATGTGGCTGCTCGTTTCGTTCTTGTGGGTGAGACCGACCCGGGCAACCCCACCGCGATCACTGCCGAACAACTGCGGCAGTGGGCCGACAGTGGTGTCGTCGAATGGTGGGGCCACCAGGCGAACATGAAGGACGTGCTGGCACAGGCTCACGTCGTCTGTCTTCCTTCCCTGCGGGAAGGCGTACCTAAGGTTTTGATCGAGGCAGCCGCCTGCGGTCGCGCCATCGTCACAACCGACGCTCCTGGCTGCCGCGAAATCGTGCGTAACGGCGAAAACGGCCTGCTCGTGCCCGTGCGCGATAGTCGCGCCCTGGCCGAAGCCCTCCGCTTGCTCATCGAAAACGCGCCGCTCCGTGCCGGTATGGGTCTCAAGGGGCGCGATATCGCCGTACAGGAATTTTCGATCGAACGCGTGGTGCGTGAAACACTGGGAGTCTATCGCGACCTGCTCGCGAACGGTTCCAGGAGTTCCCGCGAACTCAACGTTGTGGAGCAACAGGCAAGATGAGCGCGCAAGCCATTACCTTCTCGGATATTCTCAAGCGCAGCTTCGACTTTCTCGTCGCGCTGACCGCCCTGCTCTTGCTGTCCCCAGTCTTGTTCGTCGTCGCACTGATTATCAAAGTGGGGTCTCCCGGTCCGGTCTTCTATCGCGGAGTACGCATCGGCCTGCACGGAAAACCATTCCGCATTTACAAATTTCGAACGATGGTGATCGACGCCGAAAAACTGGGTGGCTCGGCAACTGCCGAAGACGACCCAAGGATCACGCCGATCGGCAAGTTTCTTCGCCGCCACAAGTTGGACGAACTTCCGCAATTTCTGAATGTTCTGGTCGGCGACATGAGCATGGTCGGCCCTCGCCCGGAAGTGCAGAAGTATGTGGACATGTATACCCAGGAAGAGCGCGCAATTCTAGAACTACGGCCGGGGATCACCGACTGGGCATCTATCTGGAATTCGAATGAAGCCGCGGTACTGGAAGGCAGCAAAGACCCGGAGAAAACGTACGAAGAATTGATTCGGCCGACAAAACTGGCTCTTCAGCTGTTTTATGCCCGTAATCATTCTCCCAGCACCGACATCAGGATCCTGTGCCATACATTCTGTAAATTGCTCGTTGAGGATTGGACTCCGCGCGAACTGGTTCCCTACGGCAAGGTCCGCCAATACAAAATGATTTCACCAGCTTCCAATGCAGTAGCTCAACGCGGCAGCCAGGAAACCCTTTAGCAATTCAGCATCAAACACTTGCAGAACTTACACGGGAAGCCCCGCCTGCGTTTTTCTGCGACGACATCAAAAGGAGAAATCATGTCACCGAGTGAAAGACTGGGAGAGAATGACCTGCCTGCAATTCATGGAGGTCGCCCTCTCTTCTCTCAGCGCTTCCGCTTTATCCGGCCCTCGCTTCCGTCGCTCGACACCGTGCTGGGGAGTTATCGCGCGGCGTACGAAAATGGCTTGATCACCAACGCCGACGTCGTCGGAAGGTTCGAGGCGGCTGTCGCCGAGCGCCTCGAAGTGAGACATTGCATCGCCGTTTCCAGTTGTACGAGCGGCCTAATGATGGTGCTTCGGGCCCTCGGACTCACCGGTGAGATTATCATTCCGAGCTTTACTTTCTTCGCCACCGGGCACGCCGCCCGTTGGAATAGCCTGACGCCCGTCTTTGCCGACTGTCTGCCAGACACCTGGAACGTCGATCCCTCGGACGTCGAGCGCAGGATCACCGAGCGCACGACCGCACTGCTGATCGTGCACCTCTACGGCAACCCGGCCAACGTTGAGGCGCTCTCCCAGGTTGCGAAACGCCACAACCTCAAGTTGATCTTCGACGGCGCTCACGCCTTCGGCAGCCAATATCGCGGCCGCCCTGTCGGGCAGTTCGGCGACGCCGAAGTCTTCTCCCTGTCTCCGACCAAGCTGCTGGTCGCCGGAGAAGGCGGTCTGGTCACCACCAACGACGCCACCTTGGCAAAGGCCATACGTGGAATGCGCAACTATGGCGACACCGGCTCCTACGACCCCGAATGGCTGGGCATGAATGCGCGCATGTCCGAGTTCAACGCCGCGCTAGGCCTCGCCGGCCTCCCCGACGTTGACGAACGCGTGCGCCGCAGGAACCAAGTGGCCAGGATGTATACGGAGCTGCTCACCTCCCTGCTGGGACTTCGCTTCCAGTCCGTGCATCCAAGCGATGTGAACACCTACAAGGATTATTCGATCCATGTCACGCCAAGCCAATTCGGCATGACTCGCGACGAGCTCGCCGAAGGACTGCTGGCGGAAAATATTGAAACCAAAAAATATTTCTATCCGCCTATGCATCTCCAAAAACTCTACAAGTCTTTCCACGACGCTAAGCACAACGACCTGAAGACCACCGAAGAAGTCACCGGCGGAATTCTCAGCTTGCCCATCTACGAATCGCTGCCGGACTCCACCATCGAAACCGTCTCGCGCGCAATTCACCGGTTGGCCCAGTCAGCCGCCACGCGTAAGGAAGTATCACTCTCGGGGAGGCAGTAATGTTGACGTCCGTTCGAAACTTCAAAACATCGCAAGCCCTACCGCGCATGTTGGCCGATTTCGCTTTGATCCAGGTCTGCATGATCATGGCGCTCGGCATTCCGGTGGTTTTCCTTCTTTCGCGCGGTGACTCGACCGCGGCCACCGCGCGTCTTGAAGAAGCGCTGTCTTATTACGTCCCTTACTTCCTGTGCATTTCGGTCGTGTTTCCGCTGGTGTTTCTGCTGAACGGCTTCTACACGCGCTCACGCGCCTACAGCGGCCGCTACAAGATGGTTGTCGTGATGCGCGGTGCAGGCGTCGGCATTCTGACCCTCCTCGCCGTCAACTATCTGTTCTTCCGCAGCAACCTTGTTCCTCGTCTCGCGCTGCTGTTCTTCGCGGTTCTCACGGTGCTCGCGCTTTCGCTCAGCCGGCTGGCCAAGGCCTTGCTCACCGAGCGTTATGAAATCCGCGCGCGCGACAACCACAACACCGAAGGCACCGTTCTGGTGCTCGGCGGCGCTGGATATATTGGATCGAGCCTCGTTCGAAAGCTCCTGGAATCCGGCCGCAAAGTTCGCGTCGTGGACAGCCTGGTTTATGGCGATGAGCCGCTGCGAGGCGTTTTTGGCCATCCCAACCTCGAAATGCGCATCGGCGATTGCCGCAACATTCAAGACATGGTGGCGGCTGTCCGCGGAGTCGATTCCATCATCGACCTCGCCGCGATCGTCGGCGATCCCGCCTGCGAACAAGATAAGCAGACCGCGCTCGAAATCAACTATGCGGCAACGCGCATGTTGATTGAAGTGGCGAAGGGCCACGGCATCCAGCGCTTCATCTTTGCCTCCAGCTGCAGCGTCTATGGCGCCACCGACGTGATGATGGACGAAAACTCGGCTGTCCGTCCCATCTCTCTATACGGCCAGACCAAGCTCGACTCCGAGCACGCCCTCCTGCACGCGCGCTCCGAAACCTTCCACCCGACGATTCTTCGCTTGGCAACGGTTTTTGGGCTCTCGTATCGCCCGCGTTTTGACCTGGTTGTGAATCTCCTCATGGCCAAGGCCTACAACGAGGGCGTGATCACCATCTTCAACGGCGAACAGTGGCGCCCCTTCATTCACGTTCACGACGTGGCCGCGGGCATCATTCGCACCCTCAACGCTCCCCTGCCGATCGTAAGCGGCCAAATCTTCAACCTGGGCGACACCCGCCTCAACTACACTCTGACCCAGGTTTCGCAGATGATTCTCAAGATGTTCCCCGAAACGCGCGTGCAGCACATTGAAGACACCGATCGCCGTAACTATCGCGTCTCCTTCGACAAAATCCAGACCCAGCTTGGTTTCACGGCTTCCTGGCAACTCGAAGACGGCATGCGCCAGCTGCGTCAGGCCTTCGAGGACAAGGAAATCACGGACTACACCGACACGCGCTACTACAACCAGAAATTCCTCAAGATCGCGGGCAGCCCTTCGCGTAACTTGCTCGACGAGCACCTGATGGCGGCTTTCGCTAGCGCGCCAAAGGGTCAAACTCCGTCCGAAAAGATCGTCTTGAATAAACCCAACGGACACACCGAAACGATCCATCTGACAAAGGGAGCTGCCGGAGACTGATCCTCAGAGTTCGGCGATTTTAGAACCGGTAGGCGTAATCGGTATCGAGATAGCTCAGCGGCCACAGCTCCGGGACGGGTTCCCCCGTCTTTTTGCTGGCGATGATATGCAACGGACGGCGTCGCGGTGCGGCCACGAAATTCTTGCTGCGCAGCAGCTCAATCAAACTTTGATCCAGCCGCGACACCACAAACGAAAGCAGAAAGCCGTTAGCCTCGTATACGCGCCGGATCACGCTGGAAACAAGAATTTCCAGCTCTTTCTCGGCGTCTCCGCGGGACCAAACCGCAAACCGCCAGAAATCGGTGGAAGCTTTTTCTCTCCAGACGAGCGCTACGGCTCGCGCCTTGGGTCCATCCGCGATATAGCAGGTCTCGGAATACAAAAAAGGACAATCGCCGACCTGCCATCGCATGTATTCGAAATCGTACCGGGAATAAATATCCCCGTGTTGCACTGGTTCCAGCAGCTGGCTTAGAACTTCCGAGACTCCGGGTTCGACGATCACCGGCGCAGCCGCCACCGGACGCGGCGGCCACCGCACAGGAATCCGGTTCACAAAGCCCAAAGCATCCACGGGAAGCTTCGGCACTTTGCGCCGGGCGACACGCAGCATTGCCCCCACGCGCAGCGGCAAGTGAAAGACGATACCCGCGTCATTCACAGTCTTCGAAGAAAGACGCGAAATGATCCGCTGGGTCGCGTCATTCCCCCCCAGCTGCGTCAGGAACTCGTATTTTTCCTGCGCCTGCCGGATCAACAAAATTCCGATTCCGCGCGCCGTCGGATCCTGTACCGACCAATCGCAGGTCCAGGCCGCATCAATGACGCGATTCGGCGCCGCCACCAGGAACGGAACCAGGCCAAGGAATCCGCCGATTTTTCCGTCTTTGACCCAGGCGTAGCCCCGCTCGCGGTTACGGTTGAAGCGCGAATCAAAATACTTCCAGCGCACCGCTTCCGCAGCGTGCCCTTCTCGGCCGAGATATTCAATCAGCGAATCTGGATCGAGCGCACTTAACGGCTGGAACCGCGTCGCCATATCCGAAAATTATACAAGGAACCCAACTCTTTCAAACCACCATGGCCGAAACGACCGTCAATCCCGCCTTCGACCTTAACGTCGAATCGAATGGCTCCGGTGCTCCTGCAGATCACACGACGCCGGCCAGCCAAACATCCAGAACGAGATGGATCATCCCCACGCTGCTCTGCCTGCTATTCCTCGGCCAATGCACGTGGTTCATCAACACCCAATCTCTGACCAACGATGAGCCGCTGCACATCATCGCCGGTTTGGACGCGTGGAAATATCACCGCTTCGAACGCTGGAATGATCATCCTCCGCTGGTCTTTCTGCTGTGTACGCTCCCGCTGCTGTTAAACCACGCCGACATTCACTATGTGGCCGACGCCCGCTACATGGATGGAATCACGCCCAGCCCGGAAGCGGTGGCTTGGGGTGCGCGACCCATCATTGCCCTGCTAGGCGTCCTCCTCGGTGTGCTGTTATGGATCACCGCAAGGCGTCTCTTCTCCGAGGGTGCGGCGAATTTTGCGCTGGCCTTCTTTGCCTTCTCCCCTTCCCTGATCGCCCACTTTTCCGTCTCGTGTAACGACGGCGCCGTGGCATTGATCACCTTCGTCACCGCCATGCAGGTCGTCTATTGGCGGCGCACTCAGTCCTGGGGCCGCACCATTGCGCTCGGCTTGATTCTGGGCGCCCTGATCGCTACCAAGTTCAGCACTCCTCTTATCTTCGCGATCGCGTTAGCGCTTGTATTGATCCTCAAGCCTGATGGCGTGATGTTCGATCCGCGCCAGTGGAACTGGCGGAAAGCGTTCGCGCTGGTCGGAATCGCTTTCATCTTCGTGTGGGGCGTATATTTCTTCCACTGGACGAAAGTGTCGGTGAAGAATGGCTTCGTAACGGTTACCTCGCCGAATCGCACCAAAGCCGCCACCGGAGACCTGCACCGCCCGTTGAACCTCACGCTATACCTACCCGCCGGCGAATACGTGGAAGGCATGGGCCGCGTAGGCCGCCACTTGGATATCGGCCATCCCAGCTTTTTTCTCGGACAGGTTTCCACTGACAAAGGTTGGAAGGCCTACTTTCCCGTCGTCGTGCTCCTGAAGTGGCCGATCGTAGTTCTCGCGCTCTTTCTGACGGCTGTAATCCTTGGACTCCTCAGGCGCATTCGTTTTCCGTCTGACTTGCTCCTGTTTTCGCTCTTTCCTGGCCTCTATTTCCTTACCGCCATTTTTTCTAAAGTTGACCTTGGAGAACGGCATATCCTCTTGGTCTATCCGTTCGCCCTTTTGTTCGTGGCGTCCCTGTGGCAGTACGCCCGCCAGCGGCGTGCCGTAATGGCTCTGTTGCTGCTGCTGGTGGTCGTGAATGCCGCCGACACTTTGCGGTACGCGCCCGGCTATCTTTCCTATTTCACGCCCTTCGTAAATCCGGCCACCAGCTACAAGCTCCTGTCCGACAGCAATCTCGACTGGGGCCAGGGCTTGCTCGCGCTCCGCAAATACCAGGCCGAACACCCCAGCGACCCCATTCACCTCGATTACTTCGGCACCATGGATCCCTCGCTCTATGGAATTCGTTATATTCCTTTGGCTCAGAATGAACGCGCTTCCGGAACCGTGGTCGTCAGCGCGACGTACCTTTCGGGCCAGCTTCTAAAGGATCCCAATAGCTTTCACTGGCTTTTTCAATACCCGCGAGTAGCTATCCTCGATCATTCTCTGTATGTGTTCCAAGTGCCGGCAGACGAGCACCAGGCTGCAAAGCAATAGAGTCGGGTTACGCACATCGAGTCTGCGAGCGATCTGGATCAAACAGCGCCGAATCATACCAACACCGAAATGTCTAAACTCTCGCGTTTTGCGATCGTCCCCTATGTGTGCTTCTTCCTGCTGCTCTCGGCTTACGCCCTTTTGCAGCCAGAGTACACCTGGGACTTGCTCGGCTACATCGGCGCCTCCGTGGACAGCACCGATGCGCGCACCGTTCATGACGTCGCGTTCGACGCCATCCGGCCGTTCGCCGCAAAAAAAGACATCCAGGTCGATAATCCCTATCGAGTCGACGTCGCCGCAAATCCGTATCACTTCGCGGAACAATTGCCGTTTTATTCGATAAAACCGGTCTACGTCGCTCTGATCAAGGGAGAGCACCGCTTGGGAATGCCTTTTCCCAGGGCCGCGGTTGCCATTTCCGCTGTATCCAATTTCCTGCTCGCTTTGCTCTTATGGTATTGGCTTTCCCCATATCTCGCCGGCCTTCCCCTCGCGGCGTCGTGTACGCTGATCATGCTTTCCCCCAATATTCTGGAGCTATCCAGGTGGGCGACTCCCGATTGTCTGGCCACGTTTGTGGCTGCGCTCGGCCTCTACTTAGTCCTCGAGCGAAAACTGTATTTCTGGGGATGCTCGTTTCTGATTCTGGACATCTGGGTTCGCACCGACGTGTTGGTTTTGGCTGGAGTCGTATTCCTGGCTCTGCTGCTTCGCGGCAAACTCGATTTCGCCCAGTTCGCCGCGCTCTCGCTATTGAGCCTGGCCAGCTATTTCACCATCAACCATTTCGCCGGCAACTATGGCTGGCCGGCATTGTTCTACAACTCATTCCTTGGCGGCCTGACTACACCTGGCGAGACGCTGGTGCACTTCTCACGTTCCGCGTACGTCCACCAGGTGGTCCGTGGAGCCTACCTCTGGCTGATCTCCGGCAGCTTCGGCCTTTATCTCTTGCTCGGCGGCTTGGCGGTTTGGCTCAATCGAACCTCTCTGTATTCCGACATCGTCGCTGCGGTTCTAGCGGCCCGTGCGGTCAGTTACGCGCTTTACCCGAATGGCGATCAGCGCTACACCGCGGTCCTCTTCGTGTTGATTCCCGTGGCCCTGGTAATCGCCGTTCGCTTGTCCACTCTCCCGGCCTCGACCTCACTTCCGAGGCGCCAGGCCGGCGAACCACCGGCAAGCCAAATCTCGGCTTCCGAGCTTCGCCCCGGTCCTGCGATAAGCGGCGCGATCGCGCGCTGAGACGCGCTTTCCGGATCCGCAAGGTGAGACACGCTAAGACCGTATGAGCTATCGATATACCTTCACAGTGTTCACGGCTACGTACAACCGCGCCCGAACCCTGCCGCGCGTCTATGAGAGCCTTATCGCGCAAACCTATCGCGATTTCGAATGGCTGATCGTCGATGACGGCTCCAGCGATGACACCAGACAGTTGGTGGAAGGGTGGCGAGCAGAGTCAAAGATTCCCATCCGTTACATCTACCAGGTGAACCGCGGCAAACCCGCGGCCCTCAACCGCGGCGTCCAGGAAGCCCAGGGCGAGTTGTTCCTCACCGTGGATTCCGACGACGCTTTCGTGCCGAACGCGCTGGAGCGGTTTCAGTATCACTGGAACACGATTCCCGCAGGCGAGAAAGACCGTTTCTCCGCGGTCACGGCCTTGTGCCGATACCAGGATGGCAAACTCTTAGGCAACAAGTTCCCACGGGATGTCTTGGATTCCGACACCATCGAGGTCACGTTAAAATACAAAATTACCGGCGACAAGTGGGGCTTCCAGCGCACTGACGTTTTGAAACAATTTCCGTTTGCCGTTGAACGCGATGGAAAGTTTGTCCCCGAGAGTTTGACGTGGTTCGCCCTTTCTCGGAAATATAAGACCCGCTACGTCAACGAGGTATTGCTGATCGTCTATTTTGATGAAGCCAGCGGCCAGCACTTATCCTGGCTGAGTCCAACCACGATAGCGGGCCGGCTGATTTTTCATAGCTATGTGCTGAACGAACTCATATCGTGGCTGCCTGTCTCGCCCGCTAGTATCTTTCGGTCGGCGATCAACTTCAGCCGCTACTCATTTGGATTGGGAAAAGGTCCATCATCGCAAATGAAAGATTTGCACTCCCTGACGGCCCGATTTTTGGTGGCGCTCTCACTGCCGCTCGGTTTCGTCATGTCCCTGAGAGACAAGCGAAGCGTTTAGCGGCTTCGTCCAGGTCCTCCAGCGAGTGGGACCATCGCGCACCGAGATCTTTCTTCGCTTCCTCTTCTTTTGCGTGGTCAGTTGAGCTCAATGAGCGAACAGCCAGGAGACGCCCTTGCAACTCACCGCGGAATGCCGGCCCGACAGCCGCCGCGAAAATGACATGAGCGGTGAATACCTGTTCACGGTGTTTACGCCTTCTTTCAACCGGGCGCGCACACTGTCCCGCGTCTACGAGAGCCTGCAACGGCAAACGTGTCGCAACTTCGAATGGCTCATCGTTGACGACGGTTCCACCGACGGTACCAGAGCGCTCATTACCCAGTGGCAGGCCCAATCCAATTTCCCTATCCGTTATATTTTCCAGGAGAACCAGGGCAAGCCTGCGGCCTTCAACCACGGCGTGCGCGAAGCCAGGGGCGAGCTATTCCTGACGTTGGATTCCGATGACGAATGCGTCCCCGAAGCGCTAGAGCGGTTCAAATACCATTGGGACAGCATCCCCGCGCCTGAAAAAGACAAATTTTCCGCGGTAACGGTCTTATGCAAAGACCAAAGCGGAAACATGGCCGGCGACAAGTTTCCGCGCGACGTATTGGATTCCGACACCATCGAGGTGACCTTCAAATTCAGGGTTACCGGAGAGAAGTGGGGTTTTCAGCGAACCGACGTGCTCAAGCAGTTTCCGTTTCCCTCGGTTCCCAACGCGAAGTTCATTTCCGAAAGCGTCGTGTGGTTTGCCCTATCCCGTAAGTACAAGACCCGGTATGTCAACGAAGTGCTCCGGATCAGTCACATAAACGACGGCGCCGCCGACCATCTGTCGATTCTGAGTCCCGATGCCCTTTCAGGCCGCGCTTATCTTCATCGCTTCGTCTTGAACGAACTGATCGACTGGTTGTATCGCACGCCACGAAGTATCTTGCGTTCCGCGATCAACTTTAGCCGCTACTCGTTTGCGCTGGGAATAGGGCCGTCATCCCAAATCAAGGAAGTCCGGTCCGCAGCCGCAAAATTCCTGGTCGCGGTCTGCATGCCGCTCGGATTTGTAGTGTCGCTGAGAGACAAGCGCAGCCGCTAGACAGTCGTCAGGCACAATCACGCTGTAGGCCGCCCTCTTAAGAGGGCGGGGTTTAGACGCAAAATCCCCCAAGTCAGCGCGACGCGCAAGCTCGACCGCATCGGCGGGCCCAACGCAGTTCTGGGGAAACAAGCTTTTCGCTCATTTCCCCAGAAGTGAATTTACAACGTCAGCTGATCTTACTGGCCGCTCAAATAGTTCTCCAGCCAGGTATAGCCGTTAGGTGCGATTTCGTTGTACAGGTTTGGATCGGTGGTGCTCAGGCCCTTCAGGACCTTCCACTGATCCGGTATGCCATCATGCTGCGTTTCCGTGCAGGCGGTGAAGTTGGTCACCGGGTTATCTTGCCAGTCGGATGTTGGCGTATTCGACGACGTCAGTGCCTGGCCGGAGAAAGTCACTCCATTCGGCCAGAATCCGCCGCTTCCTCCGTTCTGATACTGACTGACGATGCGTTGGTCGGCGGCATCGCGGTGCGAAACCCAGTTGCCGTTGCAATCCAGGTGCTGCGAATTGCCGATGGTCGCCAGCAGAATGTTATCCAAGCTGGCCGCCGGGTCTGGAACGATGGGAAACGAATTGCTCGCGGCCATCGGACTTCCCCGCTCCCAGCCGCTCGGAATTGGGCCAGTCTCGTTTCCGTTCTCTCCGGTGATTTCGTTGACCAATTCGCCGTACTGGTCGGAGTTCACGGTGTTCGTTCCTGGAGGTCCAAAGATATTTCCATCGACGTAAACCGATGGATCGCCGCTCATTTCCGGGCTATTGGTCGTGAAGTGAATCGGGTATGCCTGCGCTCCCGAATTCAGGTTGCCGGTGATGAATTTATTGTTGATGTCGTCGATCTGCTCGGCGCCGAGCCACTCGTTCGCGTAGTAGTTCCAGTTGTAAATGATGTTGTTGACCCAGCGCGTCGAGAAGTTGGAATTCTCGGGAATGCGATGGCCGACGTTCACAAACATGTCGTGGTGAAAGTCGATGTTTTGCTCGCTCGGCGAGAGGCAAGGTCCAGATGGCGTCCCGACGCACGTTTCGTCGGTAGCGGTTCCGTACCCGACCGGATGCCCTTCGTGCGGCTCGTAGTCCAGCGTCCACTGCGTGGTGATGTCGTGATTGGGACCGTCCCCGTTCCCGTTTCCGTCGATGAATGGAGTGTAGTTGCTGGTCGTGATCCAGCTTTTGTTTCCCGACCATCGGGTGGTCACGTGGTCGACGATGATGTTATAGCAGCCGCCCGTATTCAGCGTTCCATTGCCGGGGCAGTTCACGATCCAGATGCTCGTCGTTCCCGTGTCTGGTCCGGAAACCGTATTGAAGTTGTCCGGGCTCATGGTCACATACCGCAGGATCACGTCGTGGGTCGAGACGCCAAACAGCGCGCCGCCAGTATTTGGGCCGCCAAGAATGACTTCTCCGGGAGCCGTCTGGCCCGCCACCGTCAAGTAGGGACTGCTAAAGCGCAGATCCCCTGACGTGATCGGGAACAATCCCGCCACGCGGAACACGCAGGTGCGTGGCCCGGAAGCCATTACGCAAGCTCGAAGCGATCCCGTCCCCGAATCGTTGTTGTTGGTGACTTCGATCACTACGCCGCCCCGTCCGCCCGCAGACGCTGCGCCGCCACCTTGAGCCCCTGGGAACGCGGCGCAATTCGAACCGCTGCAAGAGGCGCTTGAGGTTGGGCTTGACGAAGCCGGTGGGCTCGGTGGAGTGGGTGTCTGCTGGGGCGCAGTAACCGTTATGCCCGCGGAAGCAGATTTGCTGGTCTCGGCAACGCTCGTGGCGGTCACCGTGTCGCTGCCGGCCTTCGCTGGCGCTGTGTAGGCTCCCGACGACGTGATGGTCCCCAGGGCGGCGGTCCACGTGACGCTCGTGTTCGTCACGGTGCCTAGGACCGTCGCTTTGAACTGCAGTTTGCCGCCGGTTGTCACGCTCCCAGACGTCGGCGAAATCGTAATCGAGGTCACCGTCGGCGTCGGAGTCGGATTCGGCGTGGGTGCCGTCGTGACCGTCACCGAGGCGCTCCCTGACTTGCTCGGGTCCGCTACGCTCGTCGCTGTCACCGTATCCGTTCCAGCCTTTGCAGGTGCGGTGTAGTTGCCGCCCGAAGTGATCGTGCCCAGCAAAGCCTTCCAGGTAACCGCCGTGTCCGTGGTTGTTCCCTGAACGATGGCCTTAAACGGCAACGTGCCGCCGGTGATCGAAGAGGCGACCGCAGGGCTAACCGTTACCGAACTCACCGCCGCACCGGGCGCGGTCGGTGTCGGTGTCGGAGTGGGGCTCGGAGTCGATGTCGCAGTCGGCTTGATCGATACGATCGCCGTCGCCGACTTCGTCGGGTCCGCGACACTCGTCGCGACAATCGTCCCCACCGTCCCGTTCGCCGGTGCCGTGAAAACGCCCGCGCCATTGATTGTCCCGATCGTGGAAGTCCATGTTACGGAATCGTTTGTGGTTGCGCCCTGGATCGCGGCCGTGAACTGGGCCTTGGCGCTCGGTGCCAGGAGTGCGACCGCGGGCGACACCAAAATTGAGGATACCTCGGGCGTCAGCGATGATCCCATTCCGTGTAAAGGAAGCATGGCCGGGCGGTGCTGGGCATCCGTCACGAACACCACGCTCCCAGTCACATTTTCAACCTTGGAGGCCGCAAATTTGACGCTAAACGACGCGCTCCCTCCTCCTATGAGGTTCACGGGCATCGTTAGGCCCTCCATGCTAAAGCCTGCGCCGCTGAGCACGGCTGCGGTAACCTTTACCGGGACTGTCCCCGTGTTCGTGATGGTCACCGGCAGCGAGCTGGCAGTACCAACCTTCGCGGTCACCGTAAGGCTGTCGGGAGCTACAGCAAGCGTCGGAAGAGGTTCAGCCATGCCGGCGCAACCTGAGACCCAAGCTGTTGCCAGCGCCACCAAGGAGAATAGTACTAGAACCAGTTTCTCATGCCGGGGATTCATTTTGTTCTGGTCTCCCTTTTCCTAAACTCAATTTTTTTAATGCCATACAAGCATTCCGACCGCCTGGGGGAGGGCGGGGTACCAGGCTTTGGCTATGCTAGTGAGTAGGGCGAAAAGGTCACAACTTGGTCGGCGTTCAGATTAAGGGCATGCGTTCCAGCACTAGAAGTACTGGTACTTTTGCTGTACTATCGCTGTCCGTGGGACAGTTGACGTTTATCGCACACGGCTAGGCGGCGAATGTTTCCCGCTAACTCACTGCATCAATCGCAAGATTTGTCGGCAATTTTCCAGATTTCGTCGCTCGAGGAGATAACCAACGATGGACACTTTCGACAGGTCGCAAATCGAAATCTTTTCGACCACCCCGCAATCGAAAGATTTTCCGCGCGAGACCTACGTGCAGCAGGTTATCGACGTCGCTTCGTGGAGCGAACAATCCGGATGCACGGCGATTCTCGTGTACACCGACAACTCCATCGTCGATCCGTGGCTCGTTTCCAACATCATTCTTCAGAGCACGAAAAAGCTTTGCCCGCTGGTCGCTATTCAACCGGTTTACATGCATCCGTATTCGGTGGCGAAGATGGTTGCGAGTTTCGCGCACCTGTACGGCCGTCGTATGTACCTGAACATGGTCGCCGGCGGCTTTAAGAACGATCTGATCGCGCTCAACGACACTACGCCACACGATGACCGCTACACGCGCCTGGTCGAATACACCACCATCATCAAGTTGCTTTTGTCCGGCCCCGCGCCGGTTACGTTCGAAGGCAAGTTCTACAAAGTGGAAAATCTGAAAATGACGCCGCCGCTTCCGCCGGAGCTTTTCCCCGGCATTCTGATGTCCGGCTCTTCGGAAGCGGGCTTGGCCGCTGCCCGCGCCGTTGGCGCAACTGCAGTCAAATATCCCAAGCCCGCCAAAGATTCCGCGGCCGACTCGCAACTCGACGGCGAGAAGTCCGGCGTCCGCGTGGGAATCATCGCCCGCCCTAACCGCGCCGACGCCTGGAGCGTTGCAAATGAGCGCTTCCCCGGCGACCGAAAGGGGCAGCTCGCACATCAAATGGCTATGCGCGTTTCCGACTCTGTCTGGCACAAGCAGCTCTCGGAAATGATCAAGGAAGTGGGCGAGGTACAAGGCGTGTATTGGATGTGGCCCTTTCAGAATTATCAGACGTTCTGTCCCTACCTGGTGGGTAGCTACGAAGAGGTCGCCGACGAGATCTCCCGCTACATGCGCGGCGGCTTCAAGTCCTTTATCCTGGACATACCGCCGACCCGGGAAGAACTCACGCACACCCAAGCGGTCTTCGACTACGCCCTCAAGGGCGTAGCTCCGTGAGTTTGCTGACCGACCAACAGATTTCCCAACTCACGGATGTCCCTGCGCCTTCGGTCGCAGGTCTGGCACTTCACTTTCTACGCGACACATGGATTTCGGTTCTGGCCGTCTCCGGACTGTTGCTGGTTCCCTGCTATTGGCACCGCCGCATCGAAGCCGGCGACCTCGGCAGCCACACTTACAACGCGTGGCTGGCTCAGCTGGTGACGCAAGGCCGCGTTCCTGGCCTTTACCTCGCCCACCAGTGGAACAACGTGCTCGTCGATTCAGCGCTGGCGTGGTTCGGCAACCGTCTCGGATTCATCGCGGCCGAAAAAATTGTTGTTTCCGTCTGCGTGTTGATTTTCTTCTGGGGAGCCTTCGCATTCATTTCCGCGGCGTCATTGCGGCCGCCGTGGTACCTCACGCCGGCGATCGCCATGATTTCGTATGGCTACACGTTTTATGCCGGCTTCATGAATTTCTATGTGTCGCTCGGCCTGGCCTTCTTTGCCTCTGCGGTTTTCTGGCGCGGAACTCGTAAGGACTGGATTCTGGGCGGGGCACTCGCGGTTCTGGCCCTCATGGCTCACCCCATGGGCTTCGGCCTGCTGGTGGCCTTGGTCGCTTACATCCGCTTGGCAGAAACGGTTTGCGGATGGCGCCGCTGGATGGTGCTGGCTTTAAGTTTTCTCAGTCTCATCGGACTTCACTTTGTGCTGCACCACTTCCGGACCGAGGGGGGCTTTGGTCCGCGCTTCGTGTTCATGAATGGCGCGGATCAACTGGTACTGTTCGGCGAGCGATATCGCCTGTTCGCTGAATACATCCTTATTTTTGGAAGTTGCGCGTTTCTCGCCGGCGCCATTCGCGACTGGCACCGCATTCCCTTGCAGGGATGGTTTCGCACGCCTTTGGAATTGTGGGCGATCTTTGTTTTTGCAGTAGGGGTCCTGCCCGGAACGATCTGGTTTCCACAATACGCAGCTGCCGTGAGTTCCATCAACAGCCGCATCACCGCCGTCACCGCGATCCTCGGCTTGTGCGTTCTCGGTTCGGTTCTGCCACGCAGGTGGATCTTGGTGGGTCTCAGTTTGTTCGCCGCAGTCTTTTTTGCCATGCAATATCAGGACACCGCGATCTTGAACAAGATGGAGCAGCAGGTGGACACCCTTGTCAGCACACTGCCGTATGGTACCCGCGTTGCCTATACCATCGACTTTGGCAACGACAGCAGAATCAACTCTCGCCATATGGTGGACCGTGCCTGCATCGAAAAATGCTTCACCATCTCCAACTACGAACCGGGAACCGGGCAATTCCGTCTTCGTGTTTCCCCGCAGGGAAGCCCAATCATTTCCAGATCCGGCCTGGCCATGGAACATGGCGACTATGTTGTTCGTCCGGAAGACTTACCGCTGGCGGAGATCTACCAGCCCGATGAATCCGATCTCACCAGACTCGCCATTCGAAATTTGTCAACAGACGAGATCAATGGTCGCGTCGGCCACCACCCTCCCGCATCGGCCGGCGATTCACAGTAAAATCATCGTCAGCTTCACCGATTCACGCGTAAACTCTTTGCGAACGCTGCGGTGCCTGAGATTTTCTCTGTCTCAAGGGCCGCTTCCCAGGGGAAGATCACTCTTATGAATCGACTGCTCCAGAGCTGGGTCACTCAACAAGCCGAGACGCGCCCCGACGCCACGGCGATCGTGATGGGCAACGAGACCCTAACCTACGGTCAATTGGAGACCTCCAGCAACCAGCTCGCGCACTTGCTCCAGCAATCCGGCTGCAATAAGGGAGATCGCGTCTGCATCCTGATGCCAAAGTCTCCCGCCGCGATCGTCAGCATGATCGGCATCCTCAAGGCCGGGTGCATGCATGTGCCCATTGATGCTGCGACCCCTGCGGCGCGCATCCGCCACATCTTCGACTCTTGCGAAAACCGATGGATTCTGGCCGCCGGCCGCGTGACTCCTCTCCTGGACGAACTGCTGGCGGATGAAGCGTTGCGCGCCCGTACCTCGATCGGTTGGCTGGATTCGCCGGCGCCCTCGGGAGGTAATTTCTCCGCCGCGTTCACTCGCGCAGATCTCGACGCCGCACCGGCGAGCGCGCTTCCGCAACAATGCACCGCCGAGGATGGCTCCCACATTCTCTTTACCTCCGGTTCGACGGGTGTGCCCAAGGGCGTGGTCATCACTCACTCCAACGTGGCGACTTTCGTAGCTTGGGCCTTGAAACACTACGGTGTCGATGACACCGACCGGTTTTCGGGTCACACACCGTTCCACTTTGATTTGTCGACCTTCGATATCTTCGGGACCATCACCGCCGGTGCGCAGCTGCACCTCGTGCCACCGGAAACGGCCCTGTTGCCGCCAAAGCTGGCCGAATTTATTCGCGACTCGGAACTGACTCAATGGTTCTCGGTTCCTTCCGTGTTGAACTATTTGTCAAAATTCAACGCCGTAAAACAGAACGACTTTCCATCGCTACGCAGAGTCCTCTGGTGCGGCGAAGTCCTGCCAACACCCGCGCTGATCCACTGGATGGAACGTCTGCCCAAAGTGCGCTTCTCGAACCTTTATGGCCCGACCGAGGCGACGATCGCCAGCAGCTATTACGACGTCACCGTTTGCCCCACGGACCCTAAGGCCGCCATTCCCATCGGCAAGGCATGTGATGGCGAGCAACTCCTGGTGCTCGACGAGAAACTCCAGCCGGTCGCGTCTCGCGAGATTGGCGACCTCTATATCGCAGGTGCGGGTCTAAGCCCTGGCTATTGGCGAGATCCACAGAAAACCGCCGCCGCCTTCTTAAGCGATCCGCATCACGGCAACCCCGTGGGTCGCCTCTACCGAACAGGTGATCTCGCCTGGCAGGATGAAGACGGATTGGTCTATTTCGTCGGCCGCGCCGACACTCAAATCAAGGTGCGCGGATATCGCATCGAGCTCGGAGAGATCGAAACCGCCCTGAATTCGATGGGCAAACTTCAGGAATGCGCGGTTGTCGCCATCCCGACCGACAATTTCGGGGGATGGATGATTTGTTGTGCTTACGTGGTTCGCGCCGGCGACGATGTCAGCCTCGGTGACTTGCGCGAGCACTTGAAGAAACTGGTGCCCAACTACATGTTCCCGGCCCGCTGGATGGCATTTGAGGCACTCCCGAAAAACCCCAACGGAAAGATCGATCGGCCTCTTCTCAAGGAGCGCTTCCTTCAAAACGAAGGCGATTCCGCGACAATTGCAGCCCCAACCGGTGGCGTTGAGCCCTCCCAAGAGCCACCCTCGACGCCCCCCAAACGTCTGGCTTCACAGGTCTAATTGGTATAACTTATTGGCCGTCTGCATGTCCCACCCCCGGAGTGTTCCGCGGGGCGTTTCCGGAGCATCTAACCCTGGGGCAGGGTGGGCGCCCTGCCTGACCGAATATCGAACTGATTTCCTATGATCCTCTACGTTTCACTGCTAGCAGCATCGGCCGGCATTTCGGCGCTCCTGACGTATTGGGTGCGGCGCACCGCGATTGCCTATGGGCTCAAAGCTACGCCGGTATACGGACGCCATTTGCACACGCAGCCCTTGCCTCGGCTGGGTGGAATCGCGATTTGTGCGACCTTCATGACCGCCGCCGCTGCATATATCCCAATCTCCAGACTGCTGCACGTAAGCGTCTCGATTAAGGGGTACCTAGGCATTCTCGTCCCGGTGCTGCTCATTTTCCTTATGGGCGCTTATGACGACATCAAACCTCTCAAGCCCAAATCGAAAATCGCCGTCCAGTCGTTGGCAGCGATACTTCTATATGTCGCTGGCTTTGGAATCCATTACTTCACTTCGCTTTTCGGCGGGCATCCCATCGGGGTCGTAATCGACCTGCCTCTTACGATCTTTTGGGTCCTGCTGATCACCAACGCGTTTAACCTGATTGACGGGCTCGATGGCTTGGCCGCGGGTTCTGCCATGATTTCGCTGGTTGCCCTGCTGGTGGTCTGCCTCCTGGGCCACAATGACTTGATCACCTATCTCGTAGTGGTCCTCTTGGGCGCGATCCTCGGGTTTCTCCCCTTCAACTTTTATCCAGCGAGTATCTTCATGGGAGATTCCGGCAGCTTGTTCATCGGCTTTCTGCTGAGCGCACTGGCTATGGCCGCCGGTCAGGAGGTAGCGACAAGTTCGGGAATCGCCATTCCGATACTGGCTTTCGGCGTCCCTATTCTCGACGTGGCCCTCGCCGTTTTGCGCCGCTTGATCCGCAGCCGCCCGGTTTTTCGCGGCGATACCGATCACATACACCACAAGCTCCTGCGCCGTGGACTTTCCCATCGTCAAGCGGTCTTCGTCCTGTACGGAGTCACATCCGCGTTCGTAGTGGCTAGCCTGGCGCTTGTGCTCGATGACAAGTTCCTGCTGCCGGTCATCATCGCGCTGGTTCTGGGGATTTTCATCGGCGTGCAGCAGCTCCATTACGCCGAATTTTCCGGGCTGTTCCGACCGGGCGGACGCCGCCGCCAGATCGTAACGGAGGCGCCCAATCTCCGGCGCGCCGCAGAAGCATTGGCTAGCTGCCCGGATTTCCGTACGATCAGCCAAGTCTTGCAGGAGACCCTGCAGCCGGATGGCTTCGATGGCCTTCGTCTCAAGAATCTCGGCAAAGATGGCTTTCCCATGGCCCTGCTGCACACCCTGCACTACAACTGGGAGGGCAAGTGGTTCCTCGAGTGGTCGGAGCGAAAGACGGACGATTCGCCTTGGGAATACTCCTTTCAGCTGCTAACCAATCCCCAACCCACCATGGGATACGCTTCGTTCTTCCGCATGTCGCCGCGCGAAGACTTCCGTCTGAACGCGGACCTGCTCGCCGAGGAATTTCGGACGGCGTTATCCGAGGCTATCGCACGGGCCGTGGCCCGCATGCAGGCGTTGCACCAGACCGAACAGAACGCCGAGCTTAACCTGGTTCGGGCCGCCTGCCGCGCGGCAGATTAGCTCCCTCCCGAGAGTGCCCGCCCGTGCGGCCAGCACGCTATTCAGGGCGTCGCTACCTTGCTGCAGGAACTTCTGCACGCGCCTTCACCCCTTTTAGCGCAACGAAGGATGGACGGACGCGTCCGTCCATCCTTCCCTTCCACGATTGCGCGTAACGCATTGATTATAAGGTAGTTAGCGCGATTCTTGAGCAATCCCGCATACCTGCAACCTATTGAAAAATAAGTGATTACGTCGTACGTCGAGAGGCGTGAAATGAAAAAAGCGCCGATAGACGGCGCTTGGACGGAGTTCTCAATGAGAAAATTATAGCATGGACCCAGGAAAAGTCAAGGACAAAAGTGGGTTTGTTGGTTGTTGGATAAAAACAGCGAGACGCAGCCGGTGGCCAGGGATGGCTCGTAGGTCACATCTTGCGGAGGTGGGCACAGCGGTGCTGTGCCCCTACGGGGCGTTGCGTGCGCGACGAACCATTTGTTGTTGGGGGAGGTAGGTGCTGATAGGGGCTAAATTTCGGCGCCGGCGGGCAGTATGTTGCCGCGATCGGTCTCGCGTTCGGCAGCTGCGGACCCGTTTGCGCCGATCGCCAGGTTCCACAGGCCGCGGACGGTCGAGAATTGATTCGGGTCGGCCACCGAGAGATCGATCTTGGTAGCCAGCTTGGTCTCGATGTGCACGATCAGATCAAGAAAATCGAACGAATCGAGCAGCCCGGATCCCAGCAGTTCGGTGTCGGCAGAAATCTGCAAATTCGCTGAAAACTGTTTGTTCGCCCGAAGCCAACTGGTGAGCAATTCGATGAATTGATCTTGAGTCATCTGTTTTTGCATGTCCTGTATTTGAGGATCTCGCGAGTCGGGGGTGTCGCGAATCGCTCCAGCTTTTACAATACGATCGTCGCCTCTTCGCGGGCAGCCTCTTCCTGTCGCAAACACGAAAGAACCAGCTCCACTCGATTGGAGACGCCCAGCTTGTCAAAAACGCGGAACAAATAATTTTTCACGGTGTGCTCGGTCAGACCCAGCTCGCCGGCAATCTCGCGGTTCGACATCCCTTCCACCGCCAGCCGGACAACGTCCGCTTCGCGCTTGGTCATGCGGTTTTCGACCGTCGGATCGACCTTGCGCTGCTTTGGAGCTCGCGTGAATTCGTTCAGCACGTAACGCAGTTCCGTCGCGTTGGCCCAAATCTGTCCCTGCGATAAGGCATCCACGGACTTGCAGAGCATCTCGAACGGGCTCTTCCTGCAGAATACGCCGTCGGCGCCGAAGCGAAACGCCTCAATCACCAATTCCTTATCGGACGAACCCATGGCCAGCAAAATCCGCGTTTCCGGATTGGCGCGCCGAACCTCCGGCAACATCCTCAGGCCCGCCAGTGGTCCGTCTTCCAGGTTGTCACTGATGATAGCGACGGTCGGCTTGTGTTCCTGAATCAGCGCCAAAATCTCCGACGTCTTTGAGCCGCAGGCGACCACCTGAAACCGCTCGGGCACCGCGAGAAACGCCATCTTCAGCAGATCGCAGTACATCTTGCTGGCCTCGGAGATCAGCACAGTCGTGCGGGTTCCAACGCGTAGGATTTGTTCGCTGGTTTGCGATGTCATGACGATAGGGGCCTCAATAGACTGCTTTCAGAGGCCAGAGACAGGATAGGAACCCCAACCAGCGAACGAAACTCTCGGTGATTCCGCGCGGCTAGCCGGTCCCTAGTACTGCGGGGTACTGGAGAGCATGTTCGGTGCCAAAATGAACCAATGCGGGTAGCATCGTAACTCATTGAAATATATGGCATTTAGACTACCACGCTGTCCGGCAAGCGTTTCGCGACCCTTTTGTGTCTCCTTGTAAGGACACCTGGGTTCCGCAAGTGTGCAAATCTCAAGGCCTTAGCGTGGCTCATTCACAGTCACCTTTCGGCTACGTGGCGCGATCATTCAAAGACGTATCAGCAGCAGGAAGGAGGGGGACGTCCCGCTTCAGCGGATTCTATAGTCGCTAGTATTAGAGAGTCCGGCGCGCTCTGGAGCAATACAGCGTACCATTTAGACCTTACGCCTTCGCAGGGTATTTGAGCGATAACCTCCCTATTTTGCAGAGCTCACGGCTGTTATTGGCTGCATCCGTAAAAAAACATCTCATTCGCTCGGTAGAATTGTGGCGATGCAGCAAACGATACAAGTTCTCCGGAAACCAGCGGCGGGTTCCTGGAATTGCTCCAAAATAGGTAGGCATCCAAATTGCATCTTGGACCTGGCTACGGCGTTAGCTGCCCTCCGGGGTGTGCTTTCCCGGCGACCAGAAAGCGGAGACACCGGATCATGGCGAAAGTGTTGGGCATCAGTGGGTTCCAGAATTCCATTCCCTTCAAGAAGGCCCACTGGCCCGGCCTGGAAGAACGCGAGTATCGCATTTCGCAGGGACACGACTCCGCGGCAGTCTTACTCATCGATGGCGAAGTCGTAGCGGGCGCCGCGGAAGAACGCTTCAGCCGCAAGAAACACACCGGCGACTTCCCGATCGGCGCGATTCAGTATTGTCTGGACGCCGCGGGAATCAAGGCGGGAGACGTCGACGAGATCGCCCACGGCTTTGATTACTCGCCCTACCGCGCCGCGTTTCTTCTCGATTCCACCAGCGCCGAGCAATATAACCAAGTCTTTTCGCGAGAGAAATTGCTGGCGCAAGTGAACCAGCACCTTCCGGGTTTTCCCGCGCAAAAAGTTCACCAGGTCAATCATCACCTCGCACACGCCGCCAGCGCCTATTACACATCCGGATGGGACGAATGCCTGGTCGTGGTCATCGACGGAATGGGCGAAGCTCACAGCGCCACGGCCTATCACGCTCACGGCAATCAAATCGACAAATTGCAGGAAATCACCGCGAAAGATTCCATCGGCATTTTGTACTCGGTGATCACACTGCACCTGGGTTTCGATTTCAATTCCGACGAATACAAAATCATGGGCCTGGCGCCTTACGGAAATCCCGCGCGGTATCGCCATTTCTTCGAGCAAGCAGTCGAACTCCTCGACAATGGCACCATCAAGATTCCCATCCTGAGGCTGAACGAGCAACGCGAAGACCGCGAGACTTACGGAGCGACGCGCCGGTACCTGGAGGAGCACCTGATCCCGCAGCGCACACCAGATTCGGAAATCACCGACGGCCATCGCGATGTCGCCGCGGCCCTTCAGGAGTGCCTGGACAAGATCATGCTGCACATCTGCGGGCATTTCGGCCGTACGACTGGATTGCGACGCCTGGCGATGGCGGGTGGCGTGGCCCTTAACTGCACTGCGAACGGCCGCCTGCTTCAATCGGGAATCTTCGACGAGATCTATGTGCAACCGGCTGCGGGCGACGATGGCACGGCATTGGGCGCCGCGCTGTGGCGCGGCTCGCGCAACGGTGGCGTGCGCAACTACCGCTTCCCGGTCCCCTTCTACGGTCCCGCCGCCACACCGTCCGAGATTGAAGCGGCCATCAAAGAGACCGGGGACCGCATCGAGGTCACCCGCTTCGCCAATCTTCAGGAAGCTTGCGCCGAAGCTGCCAAGCTCATCAAAGACGGTCGCGTTCTCGGCTGGTATCGAGGCCGCATGGAATTCGGCCCTCGTGCGCTGGGTCACCGCAGCATACTGGCCGATCCCGGCCATGCTGAAATGCGCGACCGCATCAACGCCATGGTGAAAATGCGCGAAGCTTTCCGGCCCTTCGCCCCTGCCGTTTCTCTCGAACAAGTTCAGGACTGGTTCGAGGTTCCCCGCGGCATGGAATTGCCGTACATGATCATGACCGCCGACGTGCGCCCTCAGTTCCGGGCCCAGTTGCCCGCCATCACCCACGTGAACGGCTCCGCTCGCGTCCAAACCGTGTCGGCGAAAGACAACTGCGAATTCCATGAACTTCTCAAAGCCGTCGGCAAGACCACCGGCCGCGAGATGGTCCTGAACACCAGCTTCAACGTAAAAGGCCAGCCCATCGTGAACACGCCGCGCGAAGCCATCGACACCTTCCTGGGCACCGGTATCGAATACCTGTTCCTAGAAAACACTCTGGTACGCCGCGCTTCCTCTAAGTAATGGGATTCGCTGTGGTGCGTTAGTGAAAAGCGAACGCTAGCGATCAAGCAAACTCGGAAAGCAAATTGGCTCGCCGTTGGAAAAACGGCGGGCCAATTGCGATTCTAATCGTTAAATCAGTTTACGGTCAGCGACACCGTTGCGGAGCCAGTTAATTTTCCGGAAGTACCGGTCACCGTCAGAGTGCTGGTTCCCATGGGAGTTCCACCTGTCGGAGTGTGATGACCGCCGCTGCATCCGGCAAGCGCCAGGAATGCGGCCATCGCGGCGGCCATGCCCAGGCGGACTGCGAATCTCTGCTGTCGAGCCAAGAACAGCAGGAGCGAAAACGCCAGAAGAATCGGGACAGTTCGCCAGAGGAACAGGGGCGGATCAGGCGTCGTGGATGGTGGCGTCACAACAGACGGGGCCGTGGTGGCGACTGTTACCGTGGCACTAACGGGAGTAACGCCATCGGTCGGAGTCACGGAGGTAGGTGCAGCGGTGCATGTCGAATTCGCCGGCGCACCGGTGCACGCCAGCGCCACTGCCTGATTGAAGCCTCCCGCAGGCGTAACGGTGACCTTAAACGTGCCGCTGGCGCCCTGGGCGACCGCCAGCGTAGTCGGCGACGCGGTAACCGTAAAACTAGCCGCAACGGTGCTCGTGCCGGTGCCTGTCAGCGTTACCGTCTGAGGGCTCGATGGGGCCCCATCCGTAATAACCAGGTTGGCGGTCTCAGCAGCTGCAACGGACGGGTTAAACACGACGTTGATCGTGCAAGAACTACTCGCCGCGATGCTCGAACCGCACGTAGTGGTGGCTGTGAAATCCGTGTTGGCTGCGGCGGGTGAGCCTCCGGAAACGATCGCGCTAGTAAACGCGATCGCGGCGGTGGAACCGTTCGTCAGCGTAACCATTCTAGGAGCCGTCGCGGTGCCGACCGGCTGAGAGCCGAAGGCCAAGCTCGTGGGAGCAACGGTCAGCGCAACGTTCGTTCCCGTTCCGCTTAGCGTTACCGTCTGCGGGCTGCTCGAATCCCCATCGGCGATAACTAAGTTTGCGGCCTCAACCGCGGCAACGGAGGGCGTAAAGACGACGTTGATCGTGCAAGAAGCGCCGGCGGCAATGCTCGTTCCGCAGGTATTCGACGGTGAAGAAAAATCCGTGTCCGCCGCCGCGGGTGAGCCTCCCGTGACAGTGACGCTCGTAAACGCGATTGCCGTAATATTGTTGTTTGTCAGCGTCACCGTTTGCGCGGGTGTCGTTGTGCCCACTAGCTGAGGCCCGAACGTCAAGCTCGTCGGAGACACCGCCAATGTCGGCAGGAAAGTCAGCTCGGCGACAAACGCGTCTGAAGGGCCGTTCAGCGCCGGCTGGAAAGCCCCAGGATTTGGCGCCACGGGAAAGGTGCTGGCCGAAGAGAATGTTTGACCAGTGATATAGCCGTAGTCAGTGGCCGGATTCAAGGTTATGCCGTTGACTTCATCGGCGCCGCCTGTTCCGTCACCCCCAAAATAGGTCGAGTACACGAGATCCGCAGCACCGTGTCCACCCGGGTTCAGTTTGGTGACGTAGCCTTCTCCCGAGGAGCCTGTCGCCGGAGTTGGTTCAAGCGCACCCGGAGTCACCGGGAAATCAGCGCCCTGCGTTTCGCCACCCACGTACGCGTTTCCCGTAGCGTCAGCGGCAATGCAGAATGCCGTGTTCGTTTGCGATCCACCCAGGAACGTCGAATACTTGAGGCCAGCACTTCCGTTCATACTCGTGTCTAACAGCGTGATAAAGGCAACGCTGTTCGCGTTGCCGGTGGTCTGAAACGCCCCCGTTGTGGTGGGAAACATCAGGGAGGATGTCGAACCGGTCAGATATGTGACGTTGGAAGGCCCAACAGCGATGGCGTCACCGAAATCGGCAGCCTCGCCTCCCAAATAGCTTGAATAGAGCAGGGATGCCGCGCCGGATTGCGTAGTGTCGAACCGGGCGACAAACACGGTGCCTGCGGCTACGGCTGCAGGCGCGGTAGTTTGAAACGCCGTCCTAACGGCCGGGAAGCTCACGGAGGCAGTGGTCGTTGGGAAGTTTGTGGAGGAGGTGCTCCCCACGATGTAAGTGTTACCCGTAGAGTCCTCGGCAACGCCTAAAGCCTCGTCGCCATAACCGGGGCCAGCGGAGTCGGCCCCATTGCCGCTCAAATAGGAGGAATAAATCAGCGACGCGCTTCCCGATAGGGTGGTGTTCAGTTTGCTGACGAATGCGGTCCCACTCGTACTACTGGGATCGGGCGTGGTCTGAAATGCGGATGCAGTAACTGGAAAGTTTGCCAAAGCGGTTCCTGGCTGCGATCCGGTCAGCCCGACGACGTAGACTGCGCCGGTACTGTCCGTAGCGATACCGTTTCCGAATTCGGTGATATTTGCGCCTCCCTGCGTTCCGCCGAGATACGACGAGTACACTAGCGAGGCTGCGCCCGAAGCGGCGGGATTGATTTCAAAGACGAAGCTGGTTCCGTTGGTATTTCCTGCGTTTGGACCCGGTTTCAAAGCATTCGTGGTGGTTGGAAAATCGGTCGAATCGGTCTCTCCCGTCACATAAATATTTCCGGTGCTGTCGTAGGCGACGCTAAGCCCGAAGTCCCCACCGCTCCCTCCCACATACGACGAATAGAGTTGATGCGTACCGGTGGGATCCATCTGGGTCACGAAAACGAGGCCGTTTGCGTTGCTGGTCAACGGACCGGGTGTAAACGCGCCGGAGGTCGTCGGAAATTGCAGCGATGTCGTCGAACCTGCGACCGCGGCATCACCCAGCGAATCTAGCGCGATGGCCAAGCCCGTATCGTCGCTCTCCCCGCCGAGGTACGTCGAATAAATCAGCACGGGATCAACAACCAGCGGCTCGCTCCGGTCGTAATTGGATACCGCAAAGGTCACGCGATGATTCCCGGAAATGGTGTAATTGCCCGCGATTTCTCGGCGCTCGCCGTGAATCTGCTGGTACACCACCGGCTTCTGCAGTTCCACCTCACCGCCACTAATGCTCGCCAGCAAGTCGCCGCGAGCATTTAGTCGCAACTTCCGTGCGCCTTCCACGTTCAAGGCGATCGCTTTCGGATCAGCTCCCGGCGCTACGATGAAGTCGTACTCTAGTCGCCGCTGATTGCCATAAAAGACCAGGTCAACGCCCGGATAAACTCCCGCATACTTCACGCGCGCATAAGAGGAGACATTCGTTCGCCAGTTTGCGGGGTCTTGGCCGAGGAAGTAGTCCACTCTGCCCGGCAACCGATCCATCCCCGCGATCTTGATGTCTGGGTTGGCATTGGCCAGCCGCATGCGCAGCACGGCGGTTTTTGCAGCCTTGCGGGCTTCGCGCCTCGCCCGGAAAAAGGCCATCCGGTGTGTCGCGGAAAGATCAAGAGGGCGGACCGGATGCAGTGCCAGCACCGCCTCATCAGGCGTCAAGAAAAGTTCGTATCCGCTGCCATGAGAAACGAAACGAACATCGCGCGCGGTTTGCCCTTGATTCTCTTCAAATCGCAGCGGCAAGTTAGCATACCCGGCAGCGGCTGCTTGGCGCGCGGCTTTTTCGCTGGAGACCTTGGCAGACCCGCTCCTGCTCGATGAGCGCTCGGAGAGCGATCCGAACCAGCGCCTTGCGCTCGGACTGGAGGAAACAAAACACACGACGGAAGCGAGGACAGCGAAAACGGAATACAAAGCGATCCGAGCCGTGCGGGACTTCGTCTGCATGGGGACTGCCCTCCTGGATGCTCGAGCGCGGCTGGCCCACAGGACGTGTCGAACGGAAGACTAGAAGACTGGTCTTGCGAGTACCGAGGCCCAGGGCTTGGGTGCGAGGGCGCAGTACGAAGTCTGCCGGTCAACAGCAACCGTTGAGTTACCAGTGCGAGGATTACACGTGCAAAAAGATGCTAGCACACTGTTCCAAGATGGGAAGGTTTGTTGCCCATTTTGTGCGTATTACGATCGATTTTGTTCCTGATTAGACAACGGTACAGACGCAATGTCTGAAATCTAGACAGGTCTCTATGCGTTTTGCGTCTCGAAGTCAGCACGAATAACACGGCAGAGGTCCTCAATTCGATTGGGATCGTCGCTGGGATGGACTATCCGGACTGGAATGCTGGAGGCCAAACGGCCAAGGACCGCGAATTCCGTGGCGCGCATATCGCGGTCAAGCAAGTTCGTCGCGTACGTATTGGGCACCAGGGACAACAACGCTTCGGAACTCGAGATAGCGTTCACTTCAGGACCAACTGCTGAGAGCCGCGCTCCAAGAATGTACACGGCGTCGAGAGGAAGCATTCGGTTTTCAAAGCGGGTTCCATCCTGACCGAGTGCGAGCCGCCGTTTGTCCCAATCGTGAACCAAGCGTGGGAGTGCGTCAGCGGAGCCGTAGAGCATCTTCACGGATTCCGGCCAAAGACAAAGGTGCGGGTACGCGGGTAAGACGAAGAACCGTCCTTCCCGTTCGATGAGCCCGACGATGTCGTCGGAAACGACTGCTTGACCCAAGCGTGCGAACGCAGCCGCAGTCGTCGATTTCCCAGCGCCTGCCGCGCCCACGAAAGCCACGCAGCGGTTCGCAAACGCCACGGCACTCGCGTGCAGGCAAACGACTCCTCGCAACCGCAGTACGAATCCGAGGACGGGCCCTAACAGATACGAGGTGGCATTCTCCAGTGACAATTGGTCAGGCCAAGTGGCCCAGACGATGCTTCCCTTTCGATCCAGCCAAAATTCGGTGGCGTCACTGTAGACGAAATGCAAGAAATCGCCCTGAAGGGTCTCCCAAACACGCAGCGCGGGACGTCCGAGATCGTCGGTATAGACACTGACGTAAGTCAGTTTCTTCGAATGACGCTCGGACTGTGGAAGGAGATCGATATCCGGAGCAACTCCCAAGCGAAGTTGGATTTCCGGATGCGCAACGGCGGAATTCCACAGAGGCAGACCTGGAATGGGTAGATTGGAACTGAGCGACAATCCAAAAAGCGAGTAATGAAACTCTTCCACGATAGGCGGTCAAACTCTAAGCGTTCGTTCTGTTGTGAGTCGGGCCTGTGGGGTGGGCGTCTGGTTGGCCAGCGTGTCCCTGGGAGAGAGTTATCTCTCGCACGGTCCCGTAAACCGTAACTTTGGGTGGAGCATAAGCCTTCTTGGGCTTCCGTACCACAGCTTTATCCATTACCAGCTCTCCACACACAATTTACTTCGGCGGGGCTCCGAATAGACTGTAGCCAAAAGTTGAGGCAGTGTGGCCGGGTACCAAGAATCACCTGCTCAGATAACATACTAGCATGCAACTTCGGAAGCGCTCCACGATTGATATACCGGTCCAATTCTTCCTGCGGCGGCGTTCGATTGACCCAGCTGATGTCATCCCGCCGAAAATGCGCTAACAGAGGAGCGCCGTGAAATGGAGTCTTTGGTCGGATCCGCACGCTTTCGGGCAGTTTGTCCGCCATCGCTCTACGCAGCAATGACTTTTGGAAAAAACATGGGAATGGAGGAAGTGCGAGCAGATAGTTGACGAGCCGGAGATCGAGGAAGGGATAGCGGACATCGACTGGGTGGCGCGTGACGCCGGCATTTTCATTTTCGAACATGCTGGTCCAGTGCGGCAATCCAAGCGACGCGTGCGCTTTTGGTCGAACCGGATGCCGCACGACCGGCATGCGCAGCTCGCTGCATTCACGCCAGCGGTCTTTGAGATTAAGACGTTTGGCGAAATCGGGCGCGATCCATGCGGGAAACGAATCGGCGGCAGAGTCCATCCCGAATGATGCCGCCAAGCGTACGCGGATACCTCGCCAAGGAAATGGCCTCACCCAAAGATATTGAAGCCCTTCGGCGGCGAGGCGCGTCCATTCTTTGCGGCGCCTCAGTTCTTGCACGTAGGGCCACATCTGGAAGTACATCAGATTGTCGTTTCCCTCGCCGGAAAACAAGACGCGGCATTCTTTTGCAACGATGCCGAACTGGTGGAATAGCGCGCCGAAAAATGGATTGTCGGGCGGCCCCGGCAGCCTGCAGCTTGGGTCGTCCGGCCACACAAACGGCCGCAAGTGATCCAGGGCGACGCGACGATTCGGTAGGCCGAGAAATTTGGCGACGGCGGCGGCATAATCGATTTCGCGATCAGGAATCAGCGATTCATAGACAGCCGTATAGGTCCGAAGGTCGGGAATGCCGCGGTTGTTGGCAGAAAGATCTTTCGCGGTCGCGGCCAGCGAGGTCGAATCCAACCCGCCGCTGAGGAGGATACCGACGCGATCGGTGCGCAAACGGTCTCGCACCGCAGCTTGCAATAGAGTCCAAAAATGCTCGATATATTCTTCGTCGCTCCGGTAACGGATGCGGCCATTCGTTGGCGGCGCCCAGTATCGCCGCATCGCGAGACCGTCGCGCGACACGGTCAAGCAGTGGGCAGGGGGTAAACGCTGTATGTCGTGGAACGAAGTGGAAGCTTCATCGTAGTTGAGTCCGAACAACAGAAAATCAGCGACGGCGCGATCGTTAAGCTCGCCCGAAACATCCGGATGCGCTCTTAGGCAATTAAGCGTATTGCTGAAGAGAAAAAGATTAACCAGCTGCGCGTAATAGAGCGGCTTGATGCCGAAATGATCCCGAGCGCAAAACAATCTTTTCGCGCGCGAGTCCCAGATCGCAAACGCAAAGTCGCCGCGGAGATGGTCAACGCAGTTCTCGCCCCACCGGTCGTAACTTCGGAGGATCAGTTCGCTATCTGGGGCTGAATCGATTTCTCGCCCAAAACCACACAGTTGCGCGACTAACTCGGCCCGTTCGTCGAGCCGCGCGTCCGCAGTCAACCACAACCGGCCATCCGGGCTTGCGGGCTGCTTCTCATCACGCGATTCCGGGGTCGTCTGCAGCAGAGCGTGGCCCAACCCGACCGCACCGTCCTGCCACACTACATCCGCGTCCGGCCCGCGATACGACATGAACTCGGTGAGAGTTCGCAAGAGCGCCAGATCAACGGGCGCGCCGTCTCGATGGAACATGCCGACTATGCCGCTCAACGAATCCGCGCCTCCTCGGGAAGCCCGGATCGCGGATCACGGGCAGCCGTTAGAATGCTACTTGCTCGCGGTTCCGTTTCAAAATGGCCTGCCTTGCGGCTACCTTACAGATTTGGTATTACGTCGAGTTATGGCGGCGGAATCGACGCCGTGGAAACAGCTCCGTCAGCGCTGCAACACCCACAGCGAGAGTGAGTCCTTTTCCCGTACAGGAACGAACAGCCGCTGCGTCTTGCGATCAAGCGTCATCGTCTTCGAGCCTTGTATGGTGGGGATCACTTCCAAAGCCGTGTATTTGTCGGCGGAGTCTTGATGAAATGCAAAAACATTTCCATCGCCAGTGGAATTGAAGACCACCTTCGCAACGGGATCGAAGGCCGATGCGTCCACCTTCTCGCCAATGGGATACGTGGCGACCACCTTCCCATTGTCGGCGTCGAGCACCGCCATCACCTTGCTTCGGCAGCCCAGGAAGAGCCGCCGATTCTGCGCGTCCATCGCGAGGCTGGAGGGGGCCTTGCACGGAGCGACTTGCCAGCGATCCTTTACCTCTAGCCTCCTGGCATCAATGCGAAGCAGCTCGCTCTTGTCCTCCAGGTTTACGTAGACGTTTGCGTTTCCGTCCGCGACCGTAAACTCCGGGCCGCCTCCCAAATCGAGCGTACCTATCACACGGTTGTCCTTCGCTGCGATGGCCGTGGAGCTTCCACTGTCGCCGTTCATCGCAAATACGCGTTTCGAGGAAGGGTCGTACACGATCGCATCGGGCTTCTTTCCGACTTTCACTTCGCCGACCTTTGCCAGCGTCCTGAGATCGAAGACGATCACAGCATCCATCTGCCCCGCGGTAATGAAGCCGCGGCCAAATTCCGGCGCCACCGCAATTCCGTGAACTCCCGACAAATCCGGTATGTTGCCAACGATCTCAAGAGTGTCGGCATCTAGCACGACAACCTGCGTCGCGTGCGAAACGTACAACCGGCGCGCCGCCTCGTCCACGGTCAAATAGTCCCAGCCTCCAATGCCCGGCAGCGTGATTTTCCTGAAGACGTGGTAGCCCGTGGCGTTCGCGCCCAGGCTTGCGAGACCGAACACTACTGCTAGGATGATTCTTACGCGATTCATCGTTCCCTTCCTCCGGCTGTGAACGGAAGCGCTCGAAATTGGCATCGAGTCGCTCCTCACATCCCTTTCGCCCCGGATCAATGACAGCTGCCACTGCCGGAATCCGTGAACGTCTTCCCAGCCTCAGGAATGAATTGCCAATCGTAAGCGCCGACCCGCAAGGTTAGCTTCAGCACGCCGAAGGTGTCGGCGTTTCGGACTTCGCTGTTGGCGTGAGGCGCGCTGAACGGACGATGGTTCTTTCCGCCCGTCCCCACGACAAATTCGCGAATGCCGTGCTCGGCGTCCGCTCCGCCTGCCGGATTCTGCGGCGCAAATCGCTCGTAGTCGTGATCGTGCCCGTTTACAACCACGTCTGCATGGGCCTCATACAGCGCCTGCCAAAAAGCCCTGAACTCCGCGGCGTCCCCATGCGCGCCGCCGGAACTAAAAAGCGGCTTGTGAAAATAGGCCAGCGTGCACGCCGCATGGTGACTGGCGAGATCCGACCTCAGCCACTGCTCTTCCTTCGAGCCGGCCTCACAACCCCCGATCGCGGCGCACTCACTATTCAGCACGATGACATGCCACGCGCCTAGTTCGTAACTGAAGTAACCCTTCGCCGCATCTCCGGCTGCCGGGCCGAAATAGCTGAAATAGTATGTGGCGCCGGTGGAGTGAAACTCGTGGTTCCCGACCGCGGGGCGTGTGCGCGCTTTCACTCGGCCCCACGTCTTGTCGTAGCACGCGAAATTCGCTTGCGTGCCGTCCGGGTAGGCCAAGTCGCCCACCGCCATCACCGTGCCTGGGATCGCCTCCAGAAGCTTCGCTGTAGCCTCCGCACCGGACAAATTCGTACAATCCGCGATGTCGCCCGCTCCGACAAGGACGGCAGCCTCACCATTTGGCGTGGAAGCAGGAGCGCCGTTAGCGGCGCGCAGGGATACTCGAGCCATCATCAGCGCTGCCAAGAGGGCCAGGAAACCCGCAAGTTTCGTCTTCATCAAAGCCCGCCTTCCTAACGAAACCGACAGCAACTGCGAATGCGAGTGGGGATCGGCAGATGGAAATCGCTGGGAGTCTTTCAGCCCAAGAATCCGAGAAGGGCCGGAGCGCTCGACACGGGGGTGGTTCGCGCTCCGGCATCGGTGGCTTGCTACTCGTGGAGAAAACCTCCACGAACTCGTCTATTTTTCGTGCGTAGGCGACCAGCGCATGCCCATCGCGATGGTCGGCCCGTAGTATTCGCGCTGCACCAAGTACTGCTGCTGGCCGTTGTAAAACCCAAATACTTCGTTGGTGAGGTTTTGTCCGTAGGCAATGACCGTAAACCCGTACCTCAGCCGGAAGCTTCCTTGCACGTCGAGCTGAAAGTGGGCGTAGAGATAATTGTCCCCGTCCGGGCCGCGAAGGCCACCAGGCGTCGGCGTCGAACCTCCGGTGCCGTCCTGATATTGATAGGCGTAGATGCTGGCCCCGTTGTAGGTCATGCCCACGCGAATGGAAAACCGTCCACGATCGAACGTGGGGCTGATGTTAAACATGTTCGGCGCCTGTCGCAGGAGTCTGGGGCTGTCGGAACGCCCGGGCAGGCCGCTCGCCTGGGAATCCGTGTAAGCATAGTTGGCGCTGAGGCCCAAACCGCCAAGTACTCCCGGCAGCGAGGTGAAATGCTGCAGGTAGGCAACCTCGGCGCCCGCCAGCCAGCCGCTTCCGGCATTGACGGGTTGCGTGACCAGCCATGTTCCCGTCGGGTAGAAGGAGTTGGTCGGGTCCGGGCTGTAATTCTGCTGCAAGAAGGATTGCGTCACGATCGGCAGGTATAACTGTTTGTAGAAGAAGCCTCCCTGAATCATGCCGAAGGGCTTGAGATAATGCTCCACTAGAACATCGTAGTTGTTGGCCTTTTCCGCCTTGAGGCCGGGATTCCCCAAGGAAGCCAAGAGCGGTGCCTGGTTCAGAGTCACGGAGAGCGACTGCGCGATGTCTTGGGGATCCGGGCGGGACAGCGCTCGGCTATAAACCACTCGCAGATCGGTATCGTGTCCCAGGTCGTATCGTACGGAGGCGCTCGGGAGCAAGTTGATGTAGGAACCGCTCTGTTGGAACGACAGCGTGTTAGCCTGAATGTCAAAGCCGAGCGTATTCAGATTGGTTCCTTCGACGCGTAAGCCACCGACTATGCGAAATCTCCCGAAATCGATGGTGTCCATCGCGTAGCCGGCCGATACCTTTTCCACCAAATCGAAATTCCCCGGGTTCGCGCCGACGGTGCCGGGTACGAGTGTGAAGGCCGACGAATTCGCGTTGAGATAATTGATGACCTTGGTCCAATCGGTGGTCGGCCCGAACTTGTAGTTGTTGAAGTAGTAGTCGTTGTTCACCACCGGCCCGATAAATTGCGTCATCGGCACCGAGCCGTTGGGCGTGTATTCCGGTGTATAGGAATCATCGAACTTGTGCGCGTTGCGGAATTTCCCTCCAATCTCGATCGTGGAAAGGTGGGACCCGAGGTGGTAGCGCTTCGCGTACGCCCCGGTAAACTGCAGGTTCAGCTGAGGCGATTTCCCGAAAGAAGTCGTGATGTCCTCCAAATCGTAATTCGTGGGCGCATAGGCTTCTGTAAAGCAGCTTGGAGTCCACTGCGGAATAAATTGTTTCGTCGTGAGCGCGGGACTGAATTGGCAGGTGCTGCCGTTCGGATAGAGAGTGTTATACGTGGCATTGGTTGCGAAATCCGCGCCTTCGTTACCCCCGGATTTGAGCTGCTCCGACCGAGAAACCGAAACATCCCAAGTGAACCAGGAGCTTGTGAAATCGCGCTTACCGCCTAGGAGAATGCTTCCGATGTTGAATATCGGGACACGGTTGGACTCGCTGAAAGCAGGCACGCCGGTGCACGGCGCCGCGGTCACTCCGCCGCTTGTAGGGCACCCGTTGCTATTGTCGAGCCCAATTCCAGTGGTGTTGTCGGTCAGCGTATAGACCCATTTGTCGCCATAATCGTGGAAACTGGAGTAAATTCCCCGAATGTAGATGCTGGAATTTTCGGAGAATTTGTAGTCGGCGCTGCCGGTGAGTCCCCAACGGCTGCGCTTGTAGCTGTATTCGCGAATGTCCTGGGTATCGAAATAGCGTTCACTGGTGCCATCGGCGAATGTCGCCACGTCGGGAACGGGCTCGATATCATCGATGCCGCGGCCGTTCCAGTCATAGGATCCCCCAAACAAAACGCCAAAGCGCTTGTCCTGCCCAAAACGCTGCCCGACGGTTCCCGATGTTTGCACAAGGTTGCGATTACTCTGGATCAGACTGGTACCGCCGCCGCCAGCGAAGGAAAGTGTAGGGCGCTCTCCGGCGGTCTTGGTGACGATATTTACGGAACCCCCGATGCCGTCGCCATCCATATTCGCCTGCAGGGTCTTGTTGACTTCCACGGATTCAACGAGATCGGCGGGCATAGCATCGAATTTGATTTCACGGACGCCGGGCTCTGGCGAAGGCACATTGACGCCATCAATCGTGGCATTGGTGAGACGCGGCTCGAGGCTACGCACCTGTATATACTTGCCCTCGCCTTCGTCTCGCTCCAAGGTAACGCCAGGCAATCGCCCCACGGCGTCGGCAATGTTAGCGTTGGGGAGACTCGTAATTACCTCTTCTGGAGTTACCTGCAGAATATTGTCGGCGGTGCGCTCGCGATTGATGGCTTCGGCTTCGCCGTGTTCCGCTGTGACCACAACCTGTTCGTTTTGCGCCGCCACTTTAAGCCCTACATCGACACGCAGCGTTTGTGCGGCAGTAACGGTGACGTTTTTCGAGAAATTGGCGAAACCCACGTATGACACGCTGACGGTGTAGTCGCCCGGCGCCAAGTCCGTAATGCTGAATTCGCCCTGATCGTTGGTTGCCGCTGTGACGCCCGAAGGCTGAAGCACGATCTTGGCGCCTTGCAGTGCGCCGCCGGAGTCATCTACGACTCGGCCGTTGATTGCCCCTTTGCTGCTCTGCGCCAGCACCGCGCCAACGAGGATGGTGCTCAACAACATCGCGAAGACGACGGCCAGGATTTTGCTCTTTGTTGCTCTGCAACTCATAGGTAGACCCTCTCTGCTTCAATTTCGAGAAAATGTGCTGAAGACCAAGCCTCGAAACGAAAATCACCGCTTTTTGGTTGACCTTTTCGTTGCTGACATTTAGCAGGGACACTGCGAACGCGCGATGAATGCAGATCAAAGGAGTGTTAAAATGAGCCTGAAAATCTTTCAGGTTCGCGACGCCGTGGCGGGCATCTCATTCAAATCATTGGCATTGTGCTGTTCGCTCGAAATCGGAAGACCTATGCGAAACGCGGAACCCACGCCAATTTCGCTTTCCGCAGTGATCGTTCCACCGTGCATTTCCGCGATCCACCGCGCAATCGCCAAGCCTAACCCCGCCCCACGCGTTTCGCGCGAACGCGTCGAATCGGCGCGCACAAAGCGCTCAAAAATCGAAGGGAGATCCTGTTCCGATATCCCAATACCTGTGTCGCGCACGGTAATTCTGGCTTGCTCGCCTTCCTGCGACAGCTCGATCTCGCATCGTCCGCCGGACGGCGTGTACTTCACCGCATTGTCCACCAGAATCAGAAGAAGCCGGTCGATCGCAATCGCGTCCGCTTCCACCCATACGGGTTCCGTTGGCGTGTGCGCCGTGACCTGCAACGTCTTTTCGGCAGACAGTACTTCGGCTCGCTCCTTCGCTTTGCGGACATAGTTGCTCAGATCGACTGTCCGCATATCCATGCTGACGGCACCGACGTCCGCCCTCGCGAGCGTCAAGAGATTCTCGAGGAGTTCCGATGTCTCGACCGCAGTCTCCAGAACCTTCGACAGCGCCGCCCGATACTCGCTGTCCGTGCGCCGTCTTCGCAAAGCGATCTCCGCCGTGGCGCGGACTACCGCCACCGGTGTCCGCAGATCGTGTGACGCGTCCGCCGTGAACTGCTTGATGCGCGCAACCGACTTCTCGATCCGCTCCAGCATGGCATTCAGGGTTTCGGTCAAGGCCCGCAATTCATCCTGCGCCCTCGGCAGTTCCAGCCGGCGCGAAAGGTTCTGCACTCCGATCGATTTTGCGGTCTCGATGATGCGATTCACGGGCGCCAAAGACCTTCCGCTCAGCCAGTAGCCCAGCAAGGAAGCGAGCAACACCAGCACCGGAAGAGTTTCTTTTTCAATCAGCCGGAAATGATCCAGCGCTTGGTCGAAAGGTTCCGTGGGCACTGCGGCATGGATCTCGTACCACTTGCCGGCGACCTGAATTTTCTGGAGCGCGATGCGATACTGGAAGGAGTCAAGATTCGTGGTAAAGAAGGTTATGTTGCGATTTTGAACCGCAGGCAGAGGTGCTTTTGCCAGCGTGAAGCGCGGCGATCGAAAGATCCAGTCTCCATTTTCGTCAGCTACCTCGAACAGCGCGCCGTTCGCCCATAAGTCCGAAAGCTCACGAAGTTCGTGGCGAATTTTGTCGTTCCCGCCCTCCGCCTTGCTTTGCAGGAGCCGCTGGATAGTCTCCAGATTTGTCCGTGAGGCGTCGTTAACGGTAGCTTCAATACTGCGACGGAAACCTATATCGCTGATCCAGAAGAAAACCGCAAACGACAACGCCAGAACAACGCAATATAGCGCCGTGAGACGCGCCCGGATTGTGACGTTGAACCTCAGTTCAAAGCTCCTACCGAATACCCGAATCCTCGATGCGTCTGAATCAATTTTGTTCGAGGTCCGTCGTCTAGTTTCCGTCGCAGTAACCGGATGAACGCATCGATCGTGTTTTCACCGATGTCGCGGCGGTTTCCCCAGAGTGTTTCCGATATAGCATGACGCGATACGATCACCCCTTGGTTCCGGACGAGCAGCTCCAACAGCCGGAATTCCGTCAGCGAGAGGTGAATCTCCCGCCCGCCACGAAACGTGCGGTACGTCGTGGCATCCAAAACTACGTCTTCCACTTCGAGCACATTTTTCGGTCTCTCTGCCCGTCGCCGTCCCAACGCTCGTACTCGCGCCAGTAGCTCCACAAACGAAAATGGCTTCGTCATGTAGTCGTCGGCGCCGGCATCCAGGCCCCTCACGATATCGGGTAGAGCGTCGCGCGCCGTAAGCATCAGCACCGGAACTTGTTCCCTGCGCAGACGCAACTGCCTGGCCACTTCCAGTCCATTCATCCCGGGCAGCATGACATCGAGTAAAATGACATCGAAATCGCCGTCGCTCGACAGGGCTAAAGCTGCCCGGCCGTCTCGCGCAAGGTCCACTTCGTGCGCTTCCTCCCGAAGCCCGCGGACCAACAGCTCCGCCATCTCCGCATCGTCTTCAACGACCAAAACGTTCATGGACGATTTCCTAGGCGGATTCTAGGTCAAGCTTTATGAACATCGTGTGAATCGGGTGTTACGGCGAGGTTTGTTCTAGGAGGCAGCACTCTTTCTCGATTGCAGAAAAAACTCAATTGCCGGCGTGAAAATCAGTGACAAAACCATGGAGCTCAACAGCCCGCCGATAACCGCGATGGCCAGCGGCTGTAACATTTGCGAGCCCGCGCCAATGGCGAAGGCCAGCGGCAACATTCCGGCGATCGTCGCGAGTGCGGTCATCACGATAGGCCGCAATCTTCGCCGTCCGGCTTGCACGAGCGCGTCTTGCAGCGAGGAACCCACGGCCCGAAAACGATCCTCTGCGTCGAGCAACAAGATACCGTTCTTGGCCACGATTCCGACCACCATGATCATGCCCATGAATGACGCTACATTAAACGTGGTCCGCGTGATCAGTAATGCGAAGAACGTCCCGAAGGTGGAAAGTAATGCGGAAGCGAGAATGGCCAATGGCGCCGAAAACGTCCGAAACTCGAACAGTAGCACGACAAAAAGCAAAAGCAGCGCCAGCACGAGCACCAGCGAAAGATCGCGAAACGAGCGCTGCTGTTCCTGGTAGGTGCCTCCGTACTCAATGCGGATCGACGAAGGCAAGTGCAAATCGTTCACCACCTTCTTTACTCCCGCGATTCCCTTCCCAAGATCAACTCCTTCGAGTCGCCCAGTCACCTCAATCAATCTCTGCAGATTTTCGCGCGTGATTTCCGTCTGTCCGGGGTCCGAAGCCATCGCCGCCAAGGATCCCAGCGTTGCGGACTTTCCCGAGGCGCTCGTCAGCAGCGTATTATTCATGCGGTCCAGCGAAGACCGATTCGCCTCGGGAAACCGGACGCGAATTGGATACACGCGATCATTCAGCACCATGGGTGTTGCCGCCGGCGCTCCTTCCAGAATCGCAGCCGCATCCAGGCCTACTTCTTCGGGTGTGAAGCCCGCGCGCGCAGCCACCGTCGGATTCACCTGAAATGTCACCGCGGGGCCGCTGATCGTATTCTCAATTCCGTTCAGCACGTCCACCACGCCGAGCACCTTCTGAATGGCTTCCGCGACACGCGGCGCGCTCTGCGCCAATACTTTCGGATCCTGGCAAAACATCTTGATCACGATAGGTTCCGGCTCGTTCGTCAAATCGCCGATCATGTCCTGCAACACCTGCACAAATTCCACTTTCGCGGCGGGCTCACTCTGTTCCACCTGCGCTCGGACGTCGTCCATGATGTCGTCGATATCGCGACTTCGTTTGCGTTTCAATTTCACGGTGAAGTCACCGCGATTCGCCTCGGTCACCGCAGCCAGTCCGAGCTGCAGCCCCGTTCGCCGCGACGTGTTCTCCACTTCGGGAACCGAGCGGAGAATCTGTTCGATGTGACTCAGAATCCGACCGGACTCCGCCAAAGAGCTTCCCGGGGGCGTGTAGTAATCCAGGATGAATCCGCCTTCATCCATCGCCGGCAGTAGATCGGTGCCGAGAAATCGGTAGCAACCATACGACAGCAGCACGATGACCACCGAGCTTGCCACCAGGACCCACGGTCGGTGCAACACTCCCGTCAACAAGCGAGTGTAAAACTCCACGATCCGGCCGAAGAAACCCGACGGTTCCGCCTCTTTGTCCGCAAGAAGCTCTGCTTCGAGTAATTCTTCACTTTCAGGCGGGGTTTCCTGCTTCGGCTCGCCCTTCGTCGTGGCCGATGCCACCTTGCGCATCACAAAATATTGGCTCAGCGTCGGCGTCCAGGTGAGCGCCAGCAGCAACGAACTGAACAAAGACACTGTCATGGTCACCGCTAGCGCGCGAAAAAACGCGCCGGTCACACCGGTGATGGCAATCAGCGGGAGAAAAACCACGATTGGCGTCACCGTCGAACCGATCAGCGGCACCGTCATCTCGTGCAGCGCGCTCTGAATCGCTTGCAAGCGATCCTCTCCTGCGTCCCGGTGCAGCACGATGTTCTCCAAGACCACGATAGCGTCGTCGATCGCCAGCCCCACCGCCGCAGCGAGTCCTCCCAGGGTCATCAAATTGAAGCTTTGCCCGGTCAACTTCAAAACGATGAACGTCAGGAACAGCGTGGCGGGAATCACTAGCGCGGCGACCACCGACGTTCCCCAATCGCGCAAAAACAAGACGAGAATCGCCGACGACAACAACAATCCCAAGAGCACTGCATCGCGCACGCTGGCAATCGAATCGTGCACGATCGTCGACTGATCGTAGAAGGTTTCAAGGTGTATTCCCGGCGGAAGCGACGCTCTCAGCTCCTCAATCTGCGCATGCACCTCGTCAGCCACGGCCACGGTGTTGCTGTAAGGCTGCCGGTCCACGCTGATCAGCACCGCAGGCTTTCCATCCGCCGTCACGATCGTATACACAGGTTGCACCGCGGCGTCGACCTTCGCAATATCTCCCACGCGCACCGGCAGGCCCGCCGCCGTCGTCTTCACCACAACTTGCGCAATTTCCTCCGGCGAATGCACCTGCCCGCTCACGAGTCCCAGCACAAGTTGATGGTCGTGCTCGATCAATCCAGGCGAATCGATAAGGTTGGTGCGCCGGACCGCCTCCAGCAAATCCGTCACCGTCACGCCGGACGACAACAATTGCGCCGGCTCGGGCGTAACCTGAAACTCCGGCACGCGCCCGCCTTGCACCAGCACTGTCGAGACGCCATCGAGCCGGTTCAGGCGCGGCTTGATGTCGTACGTCGCGATTTCCCACAATTTCGTCTGCGGCACAGTTTCCGACGTCAAGCTGTATCCAATGATAGGAAACGTCGCGAAGGTCAGCCGGTGCGTCTCAATTTTTGCCGTCTGCGGAAGTTCGCTTTCCGCGCGCGCCACCGCCGCATCCACAAACTGCAACGTCTGCACCATGTTGACGTTCCAGTTGAAAAACAAATCCACTTCCGCGGACCCACGGCTGGTGATCGACTTCACCTTTTGCAGTCCAGGCACGCTGTTCACCGCTTCTTCGAGTGGACGCGTGATCGTCACCAGCATCTGATCGATGGGCATCACACCGTTGTCCACGCCGATCACGATTCGCGGGAAATCGGTGCTCGGGAATACCGACACGGGAATGGAAAATGCGAGGTAAATCCCAACCAAGACCAGGCTGACCGTCAAAAACAAAATGGGCCGTGACAGCCGCTGAAACCACGGAACCTTGTTTTCGCTTCCTGCGGATGACTGGTTCCCGGCACCACCCGCGTGCGAATGCGGCGGCATCGAGCTCACTCCTTACCCGATTTGTCAGCATGCGAAGTATCAGGCTTTGCCGAATCGTCGGCCGCGCCGGCCTTGTCGTCGCCGGCGGCTTCCTTCGACGGCGCAGCTGCTTGCAATCTGATTTGCGTTTTGTCGGGCAATCCGTAGCCGCCCGAATCAATGACCTTCTCGCCGGGGTCCAACCCACTCACGACTTGAACGCGATCGCCATTCCGTACGCCCAGCTTCACGATTTTCTGGTGTGCGTGCTCGTCCGAACCGGCGACCATGACGCAATCCGCGCCCTCCGCGGTTTGAAACACCGCCGATGCCGGCACCACCAGCGCGTCCTTCACCGTTTTCGCCACCATCGAAACCTGCGCCGTCATCCCTGGCTTCAATCGCGGATCTGGCTTTGAAACTTCCACCCACACCTCAATCGTCGTGCTGCCCGGATCGAGCGCCGGGCTCACCAGGCTCACCCGGCCGCGAATGGGATCGTCCACTCCTGCAGCCCGTACTTCCGCGAGATCCCCCACCTTCAATGACGCCGCTTCCACCCGCGAAATATGCGCTTTGGCGATCAACTTCGAGAGATCCATCAATGTCATCAGCGGTTGATTTGCCGCCGCGAGTTCTCCGGCATATTGTGGCCGATCCGTCACCACGCCATCGATGGGGCTGCGAATCTCCGAATAGCTCAACGCCGCCGTCGAACCCATGAGTTTTCCCTTCGCGGCCGCCAGTTGTCCCTTCGCCGACTTCAACGCTTGCTGCTCGCCCAGCCGCTTCAAATCCCCAAGTTGTCGCTCGGCAACATCGGATTGTGTCTTCGCCTGCGCCAAAGCCACCTGCGCGGAGTCCAAATCACGCCGCGGCAGCGCGCCCTGCTGAAACAACTCCTTCCTGCTGTCATAGACTTTTTGCGCCGCTTCGTAGCCTGTCTTCGCAGCGGCCGCGTCCAGTTCCGCTTTCTGCATCTCTTGCGGCACTCCCGCTTCGACCGTCGTCGCGTAACCTGCCTCCGCTTGCTCGAATTCTCCTTTGCTCTGCTCCGCCGCTGCGGCGAGATCGACGTTTTCTAAAATCGCCAGCAGCTGGCCTTTGTGTACCTTGCTACCCCGCTGCACCAGGAATTCTCGAATCGTGGAGGTAATCTTCGGCGTGATCACTGACTGTTGCACCGGGTAGACCACAGCCTCGGCCGACACAACCTCCGAGATCTCCGCACGTTCCGCGGTAGCCGCCTCCACCGCGACGACCGGTTCCTTCTCCTTCTCATCTGCGCCGCAACCTACCGTGGTCGCTCCCCAAAGCAACGCAAGTGCGGCGACCAGCGCTCCGACCGGCACGCCTGTCGCCCGGACGCCTCGCCCTCGAGCAAGATTCGCACGAAACCTCATTGCGTCTTCAACACTCCTGTCAAAGTTTGCAAGGCCGCCAGCGCCACCTGATACCGTACCGCTCCATCCTGATAGGCCGCGTTCGCCTGCGCATTCACGGTCTGCGCATCGCTCACTTCCAGGATGGTCCCCTCCGAATTCTGGTAACGCAGCACCGCTAATCGAAGGCTCTCGGCCGCCAATTCCACCGAGCGTTGCAGCCCAGCCAATTCGTTCAGCGAAGCTTCCGCCTCTGCGTAGCGCGATTGAATTTCCGCCAACAATTTCCGCTGCGCCAAAGATAATTCGCGCTTGGCCTGTGCTTTTCGCAACTCCGCCTGCCGCACCCGGCTCTGCGTGGCCCCCCAATTCCAAATGGGAATGCTCACGGTTGCCACCGCCGACGACCCAAGGTTGTTCACGCTGTCGGTCCTGGTTGCGAAGCGCGCCGCATCAATCCCGTAAAAATAATCGACGCTCAGTGACGGCAAGTACCCAGCCCGTTCGCCGCTCACTTCCGCGTTCGACACCTGTACCGCCGCTAATGCCGCGCGCACCTCCGGATTACCCCGCGCCGCTTGCTCCTGAAATTCCGGAAGAGGCGGAAGTGCAATGTCCCGGTGCAAATGATCGGTGAGTTCGAAATCGTCGCGCAGATTCGTAAACACCAGCACCGCGAAATCCAGACGCGCGTTTACCACTGCCAGTTGCGCCTCCCTCAATTGCCGCCGCCGGTCGTTGGCCAGCAACTCCGCCTTGATCTCATCCGCATGCGCCACCTCACCGCCTTTTTCCAAATCCTGCGTCAACTTGAGGAATTTTTCTCCTTCATCGGCCGCCCGCGCCGCAGCATCTAGTTTTTCTCTGGCAGCCTCCACCCCGTAATAGCTCTGCACCACGGTCACAACCAATCCGCGCGATGCAATCTCTGCTCGCGCCCGAGCCACGGCGGCAGCGGCCGACGCCCGCCGGTAATTCATCACCGTCGCAACGTCCAAAGACTCGTGGACGTTCCCCTGGCTGATTTATTCGTGCACCGCGTCGTTGGCAATGAAGACCACTCCGACGGGCCCGCGGTTTGCTTGCGTATAAATCTCGCTGTTGTTGTAGGCCACGCCAGGGAGCAATCCGTCTCGCGCCTGAACGCGATCTTCCCTCGCGATGCCAACATCCGTCTGCGCAGATTGATACTGCGGATCGTTGCGCCGCGCCCGTTCGATGGCATCCTCCAGGCTCAGCCGTTCCACATTCGCCTTCGCCCGGCTATCCGACGCGTTCGGCGGCGCACCTTGCTGGGCATGGCATGGCACAACCGTGACAATCACGGCCGCAAAAACGTACCCAGCCGATGCGATGAGAACGCCCTGTTTCACCAATCGATCGAAAGACCAGTGCAGTTTTTCAGGCAGGCGCATAGCTCCAGTTCCGAGCCTATGCATGGAAAGTTAAACGGAAGGTTAACCGCGAGAAATGGGCAAAGAGGCCGAAAACACGCTGCCGTTCGCATCCGATTGCGTCAATTCCAGGCTGCCCTGGTGAGCCTCCGCGATCCATCGCGCAATCGACAATCCCAGTCCCGCGCCACCCTTGTCGCCGTCCTCGTGGGACCTGGCCATGTCCACGCGAAAAAAGCGATCGAAAATGCGCGCTTGCAGTTCGCCGGGAATCCCGGTGCCGGTGTCCGACACGGTCATTGCATAGCGACCATCGGCAACACCGCATGCCACCGTCACCTTCCCCCCGCGCGGCGTGTACTTAATGGCGTTGCCGACCAGGTTCATCACCAACCGCCGCAACAGGCCCTCGTCGCCAAGAAACAGGCATTCCTCGCCAGGTTCGCACGTCAGCGCGATCTCTTTCTCCAGCGCGAGCGCCCGTGCGGAGCGGACCACCTCCGCGACAAGTTCATCCAAATAGAATTCACGCTTCACCAACGGATGCTGGCCGGCATCCGCGCGCGCCAGCGTGAACAGATCTTCCACGATTTGCGACAGCCTTCTGGCTTCCGCCCTTACAATGGCTAGCGATTCCCGGTACTCCTCCTGCGACCTCGCCTCTCGCGACAACGACACTTCCGCTTCGCCCCGCAAAATCGCCACCGGCGTCCGCAATTCGTGCGAAGCGTCCGCCATAAACCGGTGCTGCTGCTCGAACGAAGCATCCAGCCGATTCAGCAACTCGTTGAACGACTTCGCCAAGTGCCCAAGCTCGTCGCTCTCATTCCGAATCTTCAGCCGTTCGTGCAGGTTCGAAGCGCTGATTTTGCCCGCTTGCGTGCTCATCGCCACTACCGGAGCCAAACTTTTCTTTGCCAGAAAATATCCGCCGGCCGTAGCAAGGAGTACCGCGAAGGGTATGACGACCGCAAACATCTCCACGATTCCCTGGAACATTCTGTGTTGCCGATGCAGCGATTGCAAAACCACCAGCGTGAATTCCTGACTGCCTACGGCGAAACGTCGCACCACGCCGCGATATCCGTCCCGTCCTCCCTTCACATTTCCAAACGCACGTGTGCCCTGCCCCGCCAACGCCACAAAACTTTGGAACGGCGCGGAAGTGAATATGGCTCGACGGAATTCCCTTCGAACGCCGTCGTTATCGGCAGAGTCTTCCGAAGTGATGACGATATTGCCGCTGGGGTCGAGAACCGCAAACGCGACGTCGCGAAACCGATGCTCCGCGATGGCTTCTTTCGTAGCCTGCACCAGTCCGGGCAAAGTGGTGTCGCTTTCCATCTCCGCATCCACGGTAGTCAGGAACGCGTCGGCTTGTTCCGACAAATTACTGTCCGTGCTTTGCGCCGCGTTCCGCGCCAGCAACAGATACATCGCGCCTGCCAGCGCCAGGAGCACCAAAGCGAGCGCCGCGGAATACCACACAGTCAGCCGGACGCGCACCGAATCAAACACGGTCTTTGCCCGGCAATCCAGCGGATCTCGGCGGTGCACTTCGCGACACGTCCTGCTTGCCATTTTCCACCCGATTCGCTTCCGAAGCGTCGCCCAGGATATAGCCCGCCCCGCGTCGCGTCTGCAGCAAGGGTGTCGCGCGTCCCAAATCGATCTTCCGCCGCAGGCGATTGACATAGACCTCAATCAAATTGGAAAACGGATCGAATGTCTCCTCCCACACGTGCTCGGCAATTTCCGCGCGCCCCACCACCCGGCCCACGTTCCGCGCGAGGTATTCCAGCAGCGCATACTCCTTGGTCGTCATGGGAACATCCGTGCCAGCTCGCGAAACTCTCCGCGCCGCGGTATCCAACACCAGGTCCGACACCGCAATCCGCGCAGGGCGCAACTCACCGGAACGCCGCAACAGCGCCCGCAACCGCGCCAGCAACTCGCGAAACTCAAAAGGTTTTGTAAGGTAATCGTCCGCGCCGAAATCGAGCCCCGCGATGCGGTCCTCGACGGCATCCTTCGCCGTAAGCATCAATATCGGAATCTTCTGTCCAGCCGCACGCAATTCCCGGCACACCGCAAATCCATCCCGCCCCGGAATCATCACATCCAACACAATCAGATCGTAGGTATTGATCTCCGCCTGATACAACGCATCATCGCCGTTCGAAGCAACATCCACGGCGTAGCCCTGCTCGCGCAACCCCTTAGCCACAAATCGCGCAATCCGCGCATCATCCTCCACCAGCAGCAATCTCATCCCGGCATCATAAGCCAACCCCACCGAATCCCGCCCGGTTCTTTCCCCGCAATCAGCGCGTTATGCGGCACTTTGTAGGGGCGCAGGACTCCTGTGCCCAGCTTGCCCAGGCCGACACACCCCGCAACTCGTCGCATTTCCCTTGGCCGCCCTACACCTTCACCGTCCCACCCGTCCTACCCGCCTCATAAATCGCCATCATGATCCGCAAATCCCGCAAACCCTCTTCCCCCGGCGTCAGCGTCTCCTTATTCTCCATAACGCACCCCGACATATGATCCATCTCCAACGCAAAATGATCGCGCATCGGCAACTGCACCTCTTCCAAGACATTATTGCGATGCACTCGCATCCGCAGCCCGCTATAAATGGTGGCGGGCTCAAGCTCTACCCAGCCATCCGTCCCCACCACGCGGTACCGATTCTGCGAGTCGTATCCATAGCTCGACGAGCAATTCGCCAGAATCCCGCTGGGAAATCGCAGCTGAAAATTGATCGTCTCTTCCACCTCCTTAAATCGCGGATCACCCGGAGTCGTGTACGTCATCGCGGTCAACTCGGTCGGTTCTTCCCCGGTCAAATATCGTGACGCGTTCAACGCATAGATCCCGATATCCATCAGCGATCCCCCGCCCGCCAGTTCCTTGTTCAGCCGCCACTGCTTGGGATCACCGATATTGAATCCGTGCTCCGAGACGATCACTTTCGTCCGCCCCAGTTCGCCCGACCGCGCCATTCGAATCGCCTCCAGGTTGTAAGGCTCGTACCGGCAGCGGTACGCCACCATCAATTTCCGCCCAGCCTTCCGCCCCGCATCGATCATCTGCTGGCATTCCTGCGGCGTCCGCGCCATCGGCTTCTCGCTCAAGACATGTTTGCCAGCCTGCAATCCGCGCACGGTATATTCCGCGTGCATCCCATTTGGCAGCACGATGTAAATCACATCCACTTCCGCGTTGTCCCGAATCGAATCGTAGTTCTGGTAGTTGTAGATGTTCTTGGGATTGACGCCATACCGCAGCGCCAGCTTGTTTGCCTTGTCGGGATGCCCGCTAACGAAAGCC
>JBEKWY010000007.1:0-70793 GCA_049512575.1 Candidatus Acidiferrum sp. | reverse complement strand
GCAGTTCGTCCAGGGACTCGTTCAGCTCGAAGACTTCCTCGAGAAGCTCGGGCGGAGCTTGCTGCTTGTGTTCGCCCTCTTTGCGGGCCCCTTCGATTTCCAGCAAGTATTCGACGCGCGCAACTGGATCACGCAGGACGCGATAGGCGTCATTTACTTCCGAACTGCGTTTCAGTGAACGCTCTTGCTCATCCGCGGAAGCGTTGACGAAATTGTCCGGGTGCAGCTTCCAGCTCAGTTGCAGAAATTTCTGCTCCAACGGCGCCATTTCGATCCAGAGCTTGCGCGGTAGGCCAAACAGGGCGAAATGGTCGAGTCTATCGGGAGCTGTCGAAGGAGCGGTCATGCGATTTTCTTTGTCGTTCGATTCCACTTTTCTTGCAGTCTCAGAAACAGCCAGTTAGGCGACCTATCGATCGAGTCCTCAAAAATCTCGAGAGGAAACGCTAGCAGCTCCAATAGATCAAGCACCTCAAACTCCCGCGGGCATAAAAAAAGTGGCTGGCGAGTGCGGCTGCCAACCACTGGTCGGATCAGCCTGCGTCAGGCTCACACCCTGCAAAGGCTGAAGCCTGCGCTATTTAAGCGGTGAACGAACTGCCGCAGCCGCAACTTCGCGCGGCGTGAGGATTCTGGAAGACGAATCCCTGGCGCATCAGCGTTTCTTCGTACTCGAGCACCGTTCCATTGAGATAGAGCAAACTCTTTGGATCCACGAAAATGCGCGCGCCGTGTTCTTCAAAAACCTTGTCCCGATCGCGAGCCTGGGTGTCCAGGCGCATAGCGTAGGACAGGCCGGAACAGCCTCCGCCTTGAACGCCTACACGCAGGCCGCCCTGTTCAGGCGAGACGCCATCTTTTTCGAGCAGCGCGCGGATTTTCTTGGCGGCGCGCTCGGTGAGATGGATTGCGGCAGTATTCGGGCTGATCGTTTCCGTTGCCATAATTGACTCCGCAGCTGGTGCTTATGTTGAAATCGCCTAAAGCGGGACCACAAAGGCGACGCCTCGATACAGAATCACCGAGGCATAAGCACGCACCCAGCTTGGTTTAGTGCGCGGCCTTTTCGGCTAGCGGCACTTCGATGCCGTGCTTCTTCTTCCAGTCGCCGATGGCGGCCTTGATGGCGTCTTCGGCGAGCACCGAGCAGTGAATCTTGACCGGGGGAAGCGAGAGCTCGCGGACGATGTCCGTGTTCTTGATATTCAGCGCTTCTTCGACGGTCTTGCCTTTCACCCATTCGGTGGCGAGCGAGGAACTGGCAATCGCCGAGCCGCAGCCGAAGGTCTTGAACTTGGCTTCTTCAATGACCTTGGTGTCGGGATTGATCTTCATCTGCAGCTTCATCACGTCGCCGCACTCCGGCGCGCCGACGAGACCTGTGCCGACGTTGGGGTCTTCCTTTGGAAGGCTGCCGACGTTGCGGGGGTTGTTGTAGTGCTCAACCACTTTGTCGCTATAGGCCATTGCGTCTTGCTCCTTTAACTCTTCTAATTCGTCCTTCTAAATCGTTAGCCGACACCAATTCTGCCGCCCCATCGGGCGGCGCCGCGCGCCCGCGCTTACCGCCTTGCCAAATTGACGGTAGCGTCGAGGCCGGAACTCTTCACAACTTCTTCGGAAAGAGCAACGTTCGGCACGGATGCCGAGCGGCCCGCGGCCAACTGCCGCAGAGCGTCTTTCACGAGTTCCGCGTTCACGCCAATGCTCTTAAGAAACGCGCGAACCTGCTGAACTTCGTGGAACGAACGCACGCCCGCGGTGCCTTCTCCGTCGGAGTCGTAGGGCACGAACGATACGCGAAACGCCGCCCCCGCGCCGCCGATCAAGCGATGAATCCGAATTGTCCCTTCGTTTGCCATGTCATGTCCTTCAGTCGATGAGATAAATTCTCAAGCGGTCTGCCACTTCATCTTGGAAATGTCGATGCCTTCCTTGGCCATTTCGTAAAGCGGCGAGAGCTCGCGGAGCTTGGTGACAACCTGGACCATCTTGTCGATGACGTAATCGACCTCTTCGGCGGTGTTGAAGCGGCCGAGGCCGAAACGAATCGAAGTATGCGCCAGGTCTTCGCCAACGCCTAGTGCTTTGAGTACGTAACTGGGCTCCAGGGTTGCTGAGGTGCAGGCAGAACCGCTGGAAACCGCGATATCATTGATGCCCATGAGGAGCGACTCGCCTTCGACGTAGGCGAAGCTCATGTTCAGGTTGTTGGGCAGGCGGTGCTCCCACGAACCGTTGATGAAGACTTCATCGAGCTTGGCTTCCAGGCCAGCCTTGAGGCGATCGCGGAGCCCGCGAAGGCGCTCGGCTTCCTGCGCCATTTCTTTCTGGGCGATTTCGCAGGCCTTGCCCAAGCCGATGATACCGGTGACGTTGAGCGTGCCGGAGCGCATGCCGCGCTCGTGCCCGCCGCCATCGATGATGGCCGAAAGCTGAACGCGAGGATTGCGGCGGCGAACGTACAGCGCGCCGACACCCTTGGGCCCGTAAATCTTGTGCGCCGAGATCGCCAGCAGGTCAATGTTGTCCTTCTGCACGTCCACGGGAATCTTGCCAACCGCTTGCACGCCATCGACGGCGAAGATAATGCCGTGTTCCTTGGCAATTTTGCCGATTTCCTGGATCGGATTGATCGAGCCGATCTCGTTATTGGCGTACATGATGGTGATCAAAATCGTTTTCGGGGTGATGGCCTTGCGCACGTCCTCGGGATCAACGCGGCCGTCTCGCTGCACCGGCAGATAGGTCACTTCGTAGCCGTACTTTTCCAGGCGCTTGCAGGTATCCAGGACCGCTTTGTGCTCAATGGCCTGGGTGATGATGTGGTTGCCCTTTTCGCGGTACATCTCGGCAACGCCCTTAATCATCAGGTTGTCGGACTCCGTGGCGCCGCTGGTAAAGATGATTTCCTTGGGGGTGGCGCCGATCAGCAAGGCGACCTGCGCGCGCGCATTCTCAACAGCTTCCTCGCCGGCCCAGCCAAACGAGTGATTCCGGCTGGCGGCGTTACCAAACCTCTCCGTAAAATACGGCAGCATGGCCTCCACAACGCGCGGATCGACCGGGGTGGTCGCGTGATTATCCATGTAAATCGGGAGCTTTACGGCCATTTTCTCTCTCCTAAGTCGTGCTGATCAGCGATCCCGCCGACAACGCGACAAGCGCCGGCTCTTGCGGGTCTTCGCTCATCTGAGAAATCGTTACGGTGCCCAGCACCTGCAAAATGCTTTCGTTGACGCGCCGCAGCGGTTCGCGAACTGAGCAGCGATCCGTAGCGTCGCAATTCCCGTGACTGGTGACGCAGGACGTAATCAGCACCGGCCCGTCGATCGCGGAAATCACATCCAGCGCGCTGATCTGGCCCGGCTCTTTCGCCAACTGATAGCCACCGCTGGAGCCATGCTTTGCCGCGACCAAGCCTTGTCGCGCAAGTTTTTGCAGCACTTTGGCCATCAACGTCGTCGAGATTCCGTATTCCTCGGAAATCTCATTTGCGCTGCAAGCGTGCGCGTTGCGGTGCATCGCCAAGTGCTTCACGGCGATCAACCCATAGTCAGCTTTTTTAGACAACTTAAACATGCGCGAGCGTAACGCCCCCAGCGAAATACGACTGAAATAGTCGCACTTAAATATTATCCCTTTCCGGCACTTAAGTCAAAACAAAACTTGATGCCGGAAACACCGGCAAACCCTCTGTTTCTAGTAGGTTATAGTACCCAGGCTATGGCTGACGCCTAAAGCAACTCTTCAGCGGTGACGCCGGTCACAGCTCCTTAGATAGGCCGCGACAGTATCGCGTTACATGTCGGACCCCAGGATTGCCACACCACCACGAAGCCCGGCTGCGAATCATTTGGATCCAGCGCAGCTCCCACCCGGAGCAGCCGCATCCACCAATTTTTGGACTGCCGTGGCTGGCATCAACAAAAGCTGCGCCTTGGGTTTCTGGATTTGCTGAATAGCTGAGGTTTGCTCTGCCTTCCAGGAATCGGACGCTCCGCCACCCTTGGCGATGAAGTCGAGCGCCGCCAGGCCGGTCGCGCCAAGCGCCGACAGATCCTGCGACGTCTGCGCGACGTCCCTAACCAAGAACGACCGCTGCGCCAGAGGCTCCAGCCGGGCATCGTTGTCGCGCCACATGGTTAGCTGGGACCTAAGCCGCGCTTCCATTCCTGCGTCGTGACACGAGGCCGCGACATACTTATCGACCAACTCGGCGAAACGCCGCGCTGTGTCGCTCTCCAGCGGCACGGCATCGACGACGCGGTTCAACGGCGTGGCACTGGTAGGCTCTGCCGGGGCGAGTTTCTCGCGATCGTAGTCCTTCACCGGCTCGACTACATCCGCCAGCGTCCGCAGCGCGGCAAATTCCTCAGGCGTGGAGGGCCCCGCAATGCGTTGCAACATCGGCCGGTAGTATTTTTGATGGGTAAGATCCAGCAGTTCCAGCCGCGCGCTGACGGCGTGCAAACGCGCATACATGGAAGCAGGATCGGTCACACTCTGAGGCGACCACAAGCGTTCGGCAATCGCCGCATTCCGCGGCCAGATGCGCGAATCGATATTCTCGGCGTTCACGTATTCCGACCACATGCACGATTCGCCGCCCAAAATCAGCTTCTGCTGCTCCGGCGTAAGATTCGCCGCCGCGCCTCCCATTGGATCGACGGAGTAATGCCGAGCCGTCGACCACCCGAGATCGAGATAGTAGCCATTGGAAAGAATCCCGCGATATCCCTGGGAAGCCGCTTGCGCCAGCGAAGCCTGCCCGCGCCAGGACTGAATCACGATGTCTTTCGGCACGCCGGGAATAAAAACTTCATCCCATCCGACGACAGCCTTGCCGTGTTTCGTCACCAGTTTCTGCACGCGGCCGCTGAAGTACGCTTGCAGCGCTTCGTTGTTCTTCAGATTGTGCGACTTCATGAATTGCTGAATCTTGGGGTTGGCGTCCCACTGCTTGCCGTTCACTTCATCGCCGCCGATATGAAAATAATGGTCGGGAAAAAGCCTGGCCATTTCGGCGATCAAGTCGTCGAGAAATTTGTAGGTCTTCTCGCTCGTGGGGTCCATCGCGGGGTCGAAAACGCCCCATTTGCGTTCGATTTCATACGGCCCGGGCGCGCTGGCCAGTTCGGGATAGCCCACGAACCAGGCCGTGCTGTGGCCCGGCATGTCGAATTCGGGAACTACGCGAATGCCGCGATCGCGCGCGTAGGCGATCAGGTCGCGCGCCTCATCTTGCGTGTAAAACATCCGATCCGAGCCCATTTCATGCAGCTTCGGAAATTTCTTGCTTTCAATGCGGAAGCCCTGATTTTCCGACAAATGCCAGTGGAAGACGTTCATCTTCACGGCTTCCATGCCGTCGATGTTGCGCTTCAAAACGTCGAGCGGAACGAAATGCCGGCTTACATCGATCATCAGGCCGCGCCAAGGAAATCGCGGCGTGTCTCGAATGGTGACCGCGGGCGCAGCGAATCCGTCCGAGCTGACTCCAACAAGTTGCAGGAATGTCTGCAGGCCATGCAAGGTCCCCAGGGTCGTCGGCGCGCTCAACTTCGCGCCTTCCGGCGTCACTTCGAGCACGTAACTCTCGTCCTCGCCCAGTTCCTGGATCTCTTTGCTCTCATGATCCGTGTGGATTGTCAGCGTACCCTTGCCGGAGGCGACCGGCTTCGCAAACGACGGTATTCCGGTCTGGCGAGAAAGCTGTCGCAGGAACCGTTGGACGGCACGCTCCAGGTGGGGATCGGTGTGTCCGGTTTGCGCCACGGAGAATGTGGCGTCGATGCGCAGACCGCCCGTGCCCGCCTCCACGCTGGACGGCCAGGGCATGAGGTTCAGCTGCGGCTGCGTTTGCGCTCTTGTCGGCAAGGCCTGTACCAATCCCGCAAGCACGAGCATTCCGATCATGATCACTCCCCGCATCCAGCCGTTGTGCATCATTATGCCTGTGCCCCCACGCGGAAAACCCGCCACTAATTCGTTTCAATAGCGCTACGCATACTCGCACAGTCGGCTGTCAGCAGAAAACCCATTTTCCAGACTGGGCCGAAATGGCCGTAGCTGCCCGAAAGTTTGCGGCTGGCCAGCGCCACGGGCTAGGTTAGAATATCGCTAGCATGCGGTCACGATGAAAACATCCATCGCCATCTATCCCGGCTCGTTTGATCCGGTCACCAACGGTCATCTCGACCTGATCGAACGGGGCGAGAAGATGTTCGATTTGGTGATCGTGGCGGTGCTACGCAACGCCGAAAAGCAGCCGCTGTTCACCGTGCCCGAGCGGGTGGAAATGCTGCGCGAAGTGACCCAGCGGTGGCCCGGAGTGGAAGTGGACGTTTTCGACGGCCTGCTGGTCGAATACGCGCGAAAACGTGGCGCCGGAGTGATCCTGCGCGGAATCCGCGCGGTGTCCGACTACGAGTACGAATTGCAGATGGCGCTGATGAACCGGAAGCTTGAGCCCCGATTGGAAACCGTGTTCATGCTGCCGGGCCAGCCGTATAGCTACTTGAGCTCGAAACTTGTGCGCGAAATCGCCCAACTCGGCGGGCCCCTGGATGGACTGGTGCCCCCGATCGTCGAAGAAAGATTGCGTGCGAAAAACGCGAAGGATTCGTGAGTATCGGGTCACGTAAGCGGTAAAGCTGCCAGCGAAGAACCATAGAGGAGACAGAGCGTGCATCTCACCGAACGCATCAACCGCATACAAATCTCGCCGACATCCGCGGTCATCGCCGAAGCGGAAAAACTCAAGGCTCGCGGCGTCGATATCGCCGACTTTGGGCCCGGCGAGCCCGACTTTCCCACGCCGGATCACATCAAGAAAGCGGCCATCCGCGCGATCGAGCAGAACTATACCAAGTACACGGCGACCGGCGGCATCATGCCATTGCGCGAAGCGATCTGCGAGTGGCATAAACGCGAACTCGGGTCCCACTACGAGCCGAAGGAATGCGTGGTCAACGTCGGCGGCAAGCACTCCATCTTCAACGTCGTGAGCGTGCTGGTACAGCAAGGCGACGAGGTCATCATTCCAGCGCCGTACTGGGTCAGCTACCCGGACATCGTGAAATATGCGGGCGGAACTCCGGTTTATGTGGAGAGCCGGCCGGAAGATGAATTCAGCGTGACCGCCGCGGTGATCGAAAAAGCCATCACACCTAGGACCCGCCTGGTTATTCTGAGCTCACCGAACAATCCCACCGGCGGCGTAATTCCACCAGATGAATACGAACGCATCCTTGCAGCCTGCAAGAAGCACAATGTGTGGCTGATGGGCGACGAATGCTATTCGCACTTCACCTACGATCCGCACAAGCCCTTTTCCATCGCGAGCCACGCGGGCTCCAAAGCGCACGTCGTCATCATCGGGTCCATGTCGAAGACGTTCGCGATGACCGGCTGGCGCATCGGCTACACGCTTGCGCCGGAGGCGTTGGTGCAGGCCACGGTGAAATTGCAAAGCCAATCCACGTCGAACCCCACATCGATCGCGCAGCACGCCGCACTCGAGGCGATGCGCGGCCCGATGGACACCGTTCCCGTGATGCTGGCGGAATACGCGAAGCGCCGGAAGCGCATCGTTGAAGGCTTGCGCGCCATTCCCGGGGTGACCTGCGAATGGCCTGGCGGCGCGTTCTACGCGTTCCCCAACGTTGCCGCGCATTTGGCCAACGGCAACAGCGGCCAGGCGCTCGCGAAGGACACCGGCGAACTCGCCAGGATGCTTCTCGATCAAGCGCGCGTGGCTGTGGTGCCAGGCGACGCCTTTGGCGCACCGGGATACTTGCGGCTTTCTTACGCCACCTCCATCGAGCGCATCGACGAAGGTCTGCGCCGCCTGGACCGCTTCTTCTCCCGAGCCGAAGCCGCGGCCTGATTCGTGAAACCCGCGCCGCAACGCATCGAGCCGATATTCAGTCCGCGCATCTGGGGCGCTCGCTCGCTTGCCCCGCTCTATCCCGAAAAATCGGATCTAGCGGAACCTCTCGGCGAGGCTTGGCTGACGGGTCTCGACTGCAAGATCGCTACTCCCGAGTTTCGCGGCAAGACGCTGCGCGAAGCTTGGCGCGAGATGCCCGCCGAATGGCGCGGCACAGAATTCGGCGCAGGGGATGATTTTCCTCTCTTGGTGAAGTTCATTTTCCCAAAGGAAATGCTTTCGCTCCAGGTGCATCCCGACGACGCCTACGCTTCGGTTCATGAGCGCGCCGCCGGCGGACGTGGAAAAACCGAAATGTGGCACATCGTTTCGGCCGATTCCGATGCCCGGATACTGCTGGGCTTGAAACCCGGCGCGGACAAAAAGGCATTCCTTGCCGGACTACAGGATCAGACGCTGGAATCACTTTTTGAGATTGTTCTCGTGCGGGCCGGCGACACTATCTTTGTTCCCGCGGGAACTCCGCACGCCATCGGTCCCGGCATGGTCGTATGTGAAGTGCAGGAATACTCCGATCTGACGTATCGCGTCTACGACTATTGCCGCCTCGACGCTCAGGGCCAGCCTCGTGAACTGCACATCGAAAAAGCCCTGCAGGCAACGAACTTCGGTTCGACTCTCGCCGGGAAAACGGCCAGGCTGCCGCTGCCTGCGAAAGATGCTGAACGCTCCTTGCTGGCCGCCTGCCGCTATTTCGCAACGGAACGATGGAAGCTTTCGTCTCCGTCGGCGATTCCTGTTGGCTCGGAGCATTTCGATCTTGTCGTCGTGCTTACCGGTAGGGGAGTTCTGAGGTCACACGACTTTGGGTTTCCGATCGAACAGGGTGAATGCTGGTTTCTACCGGCGAACCTTCGGGAGTGCCATTTCGTACCTATAGAGCCGACGGTGCTAATCCGCACTTACGTTCCTCAACTTCCTGCTCTGCGCGAGGAGTTGCTGAACGCAAAGAAGGGCGTGGCGGTGAACCATACGATTTTCGATTGAGATGGACTCCAATGGCCGCGGATAAACTGACAACGCACGCCGTGATCCTGGCCGGAGGGCGCGGCACTCGCTTTTGGCCGCGCAGCCGCACGCGCACGCCTAAACAACTGCTGAACATCGTCGGAAAAGAAACCATGCTGGAGCAGACCGTCGCGCGCTTGCGGCCGATCATTCCTCCGGAGCGCATTTGGACGGTGACCAATAGCGCGCAAGCCCAGCAAGTGCGCAAACAAGTGCCCGCCCCCGCTCGGCGGCGTGTGCTGACCGAACCCGTCGGGCGCAACACCGCGGCGGCAATCGCGCTGGCGGCGCTTCACGTGCGCCACGCCGCACGCGGCGATGTGCTGCTGGCTGTGCTGCCCGCCGACCACTACATCGCGAACCCGGAACGCTATCGCGTGATCGTGCGCGCGGCGCTCGATATGGCGCACGCTCCCGGCCGCATGGTCGTGCTCGGGATTCCACCTACTCGCCCTGACACGGGCTTCGGATATATCGAGCGCACGGGAAATGCGCTCGATTCCAAAGGCTTTCCCGTTTTTGCGGTGCGGCGGTTCACCGAGAAACCCGCGCTCTCGCTGGCGAAGGAATACGCCGGGTCCGGTGATTATCATTGGAACGCCGGCATGTTTTTCTGGCGCGTCTCGACGTTTCTGGACAACCTGAAGCACTATTTGCCGAAGACGTCCGCAGCTTTGGAGTCTCTCGCCACAACCATCGGTAAGCGCAACTACGAAAAGCATCTACGCGAGATCTATCCGACGCTCGAGAACATTTCTGTCGACTACGCGATCCTCGAGCCGGCCACGCGCGAGCAAGGCCAGCCCCGCGTCTTCGTGTTTCCCGCCGAAGTGGGCTGGAGCGATATCGGCTCCTGGACCGCGGTGTACGAACTCCTCGCCAAAAAGCCGGGCGAAAACATTTTCGCTGGTGAGGGTCACGCCATCGATGCTGAGGGGAACTTTTTGTGGAGTCCCAGTAAATTCATCGCGGCCATCGGTATCCACGACCTGGTGGTCGTCGAGACTCCGGACGCCTTGCTGATTTGCCCGCGCGAACGCGCCCAGGATGTCGGCAAGATCGTCAAAAAACTCGAAGAACTGCAGCGAAAAAATTTACTGTAAACAGGCCAATCCGGCCTGTCAGCTGCCATATCGCGTCGCGTATACTCAACCTCTTATGACTTCCATTCGCTTTGGAACGGATGGCTGGCGCGGCATCATCGCCGAAGATTTCACCTTCGCGAATGCCCGCATCGTCGCGCACGCCATTGCGCGCTATGTGGTCCGCGGAGAAGACGCCCGCAAAGGCGTGCTGATCGGCTACGATCACAGGTTTGCCGCCGACCATATCGCCGCCGCCGTCGCCGAGACCATCAGTGCGACGGGAACGCCGGTGTGGTTGACCGACAAGCCCTGCCCAACGCCCGCGATCTCGCTCCTCGTTCGTCAGCGAAAAGCGGCCGGTGGTCTCGTCATCACCGCCAGCCACAATCCCTACCGCTGGAACGGCATCAAGTACAAAGCTAGCTACGGCAGCAGTGCGCTACCCTCCATCGTCGCCCAAATCGAAAGCGAACTCGACAATGTCCAACGGGACGGCGTGCCGCCGTTGCCCCCGCGCAAAGATTTGATTCAATCGCTGGAGCCGCGCTCTCCCTACCTCGATACCATCGAGAAGCTCGTCGATTGGGATCGCCTGCGCGCTGCGAAGTTTCGCTTCGTCTCCGATGCCATGCACGGTTCTGCGGCGGGACTCCTCCCCGATCTCTTCAAGCGCAACGGCATCTCCTGCGACGAAATTCGTGGCACGCGCGACCCGCTTTTCGGCGGCGCGCATCCAGAACCTATCGACCCGCACATCGACCCGCTGCGCAAAGCGGTCCGTGCCGGGAAATACGACGCCGGCTTTTGCGCCGACGGCGACGGCGACCGCATCGGCGCCATCGATCGCGACGGTTCCTTCGTCAATCCGCACCAGATTTTCGCGCTGCTCGTCTGGCATCTCGTCGGAACGCGCAATCTGCCCGGCGACATCGCCAAAACCTTTTCGGTAACTAAATTAATCGACAAATTGGCCGCCAAGTTCGGCCGCACCCTGCGCGAAGTCCCAATCGGCTTCAAATACATCTGTGAACTGATGTTGGAGCAAAATATCCTGATCGGCGGTGAAGAAAGCGGTGGCATCGGCACAAGCTTGTATCTTCCCGAGCGAGACGCGACGGTTTCCGCCTTACTGCTCGCGGAACTCATGGCGTGGCACGGGAAATCACTCGGCGAATTATTAGGCGCGCTGCACGCGGAATTCGGCGAATACCACTACGGTCGCGTCGATCTGGATCTGAAGCCCGGTCAGAAAGAAAAAGCTCTCGAGCATTTCTCCAACGCGAAAATGCAAAAGCTGCTTGAATGGCCCGTCGCAGGCCGCGAGGACATGGACGGAATCAAGTTGTACCTGGGCAAAGCGGGCTGGGTCATGGTCCGCGCATCGGGCACGGAGAATTTGCTCCGCGTCTACTCCGAAACCAACAAACCCGAAACCACGCGCCGTGTTCTAGGCGCCGTTACCGAAGCCGTGCGCAGCCTGTAGCATAGGTAAGCTTCCGCTCACATGGAGACGCCCACATGGAAACCGTAAATCTCAACGACAAGTTCAGCCAGTTCTCCGACTATTTCCATCCCCGCGTCATCGGCGACTTGAACGACACCCACGTCAAAGCCGTGAAGCTGAAGGGCGAGTTCGTCTTCCACCACCACGACAACGAAGATGAACTGTTCCTGGTCGTGAAAGGAACGCTGCGTATGAAATTTCGCGATCGCGAAGCCATAATCCGCCCGGGCGAATTCGTGATCGTGCCAAAGGGCGTCGAACACTGTCCGGTAGCGGACGAGGAAGTTCACCTCATCCTGATCGAGCCCAAATCCACCCTGAATACAGGTAATATCAGTAACGAAAGGACCGTCGCCAAGCTCGAGCGCATCTGACGCCCCATCCTGCTCAGCAGTGACAATCGACCTCTTATGGAACGCCGCTTCTACACGCTCGATGTTTTCACCACCACTCGCTTCGAAGGCAACCCACTCGCGGTCATCACCGATGGCGACGGCCTCACTGACGACGCCATGCTCGCCATCGCGCGCGAGATGAATCTTTCCGAAACCGTCTTCGTGCAAAAACCCACCGAAGACAACGCGCTAGCTCGTCTGCGAATTTTTACCACCCGCGAAGAATTAAAGCTCGCCGGCCATCCGGTCATTGGCACGTGGTTCCTTCTCGCCGAACTCGGCGTCGTTCCCGCGCAGGAAGGCGGTGTCCACATTTTGCAGCAGACCGGCGCAGGCGTTTTGCCCGTCGAGATTCGCTTCAAGGAAGGCCGCCCGCAACGCGTGACCATGACCCAGAAGGTAGCTACATTCCGTCCCGCGAAAATCAACAAGAAAGCTCTCGCCGCCGCTCTCGGCCTGGCCGCGAAAGATCTCGATCCGCAACTCGAACCCGAATTCGTCTCCACAGGCATTTCTAACCTGATGTTGCCTCTGCGCAATCGCGCGGCCCTCGCAAAAATCTCCATGAACATGATCGACCTGCGCAAACTGCTCGGGAACAATGGCGCAATGGCCTACTGCTTCACCTCCGGCGTCAACGGCAAAATCTTTTCGCGCGGCATGCTCCCGTGGGAACAATACGAAGATGCTGCAACGGGATCCGCCGCAGGCTCGCTCGGCGCTTACCTCGTGCGCCATGGCAAACTCTCCGCAGGCCACACCCTAAGCATCCTGCAAGGTGAGGAAATGGGTCGCCCGAGTCACATCGAGGTGGAAGTGACAAAGAGTGGAAAGAAATTAGTGCCGCGCGTCAGCGGCGCCGCCGTGAAAGTCTTCGAAGGCACGATCGACGCCTAACGTCGGAACACTCCAAGTGACACAGGCTTTGTAAAATCTGCGCGGCAACCGGACGGCACGGCTTCAGCCGTGCGGCAAAGGCTCGCTTTCCATCCGGCTTTAGCCGCTGAGGCGCGTTTTCGCATCGCTACACAAACTCTTTACCTTTGAAAAAACGCGAACTCCGCGATCAAAGGGTTTCAGCAGCCGGTTGCGATGTGGCCAGAGTCTTCCGGAAAGCATCAAGAATGCCATTCACAAACGCGCCAGACTCTTCCGAAGAAAACTTCTTGGCAAGATCGACAGCTTCATTGATAACGACCTTCGGCGGCGTATCCGTGGCCCGCAACTCGTGCATCGCCAAACGCAAAACCGCCCGATCGATAATCGCCAGCCGTTCCAAACGCCAGTTCTCCGCGTGCTTTACAATCAACTCGTCCAGCGCGACAACATCCTTCGCGGCGCCCTCGAATAACTGATTGGCGAAATTCCGCGTGGAGTCGGTAGCTTTCGCACCGCGCCAAAATTTGTCCTCGAGCTTCGCCGGCTCCTGGTGACTCATGTCCCACTGAAAAAGCATTTGCATGGCGAACTCGCGCGATTTGGTGCGTAGAGACAAGTTATTTGCGCCGCGACCTTCCCGCCGCGCCCGGCCCAGCCTTGCCCGCTCGCAGTTTGCGCGACAGCTGCGCCATCTCAATCGCCCCTAGCCCAGCCTCGAAACCCTTGTTACCGCCCTTCAATCCCGCGCGATCGATGGCCTGTTCCAAAGTGTCGCAAGTCAGCACACAAAAAATAATCGGCAGCCCGCTGTCCATCTGCGCCAGCTGCAACCCCCGCGCCGTTTCCGAGCACACGTAATCGTAGTGCGTGGTCTCGCCACGCAAAACGCAACCAATCGCGATCAGCGCATCATAGCGCCCAGTCGCCGCAAGTTTTTTCGCAGCCAGCGGCAACTCAAACGCCCCGGGAACGTGAACGACGTCCACATCCTTGTTCACAGCGCCGGCGCGTTCCAGAGCATCGATGGACGCGGACAGCAATCGCTCAGTAATAAAGCTGTTGAAACGGCTGACAACGATGCCAAAGCGCAACCCCGCACCGCTGAGTTCGCCGCTGATTTTTCCGGGCTGGAGTTTTTCTGCCATGTCGCTGCTCGCGCTCGCTTATTTTCCCTGGAAGCGTGCCGCCCGCTTCTCCAAAAACGCCTTCGTGCCCTCGCGCATATCCTCGGTAGCGCACGAAAGCCCAAACAGCGTTGCCTCCAGGAAAAGCCCCTCTTCCTGCGGCATTTCGACGCCTCGCTCGATCGCTTCCATCGTGTATTTCACGGCGAGCGGCGCATTCGCGATAATTTTCTTGGCCATCGCCTCGGCCGCCGGCAAAAGCTCCGCGGGCTCATAAATTCGATTGACCAAACCGATCCGCTGCGCCTCCTCAGCCGTGATCATTTCGCCGGTAAGACAAAGTTCGTGCGCCACGCCCTTGCCACAAAGCCGCGCCAGCCGTTGCGAGCCGCCGTAACCCGGAACAATCCCCAGTTTCACTTCCGGCTGCCCAAGTTTCGCCGTCTTGCTGGCGATCCGAATCGTGCAAGAAAGCGCAAGCTCGCAGCCGCCGCCCAGCGCGAAACCATTGATCGCGCAGATCGAAGGCTTCCCAATCGTCTCCAAAAGATGGAAAACACTTTGCCCAAACAGTGAGAAATCTTTTCCGTCAACGGGCGTGCGCTGCGCCAGTTCGCCAATATCTGCGCCCGCAACAAACGATTTTTCTCCCGCGCCCGTTAGAATGAGAACGCGCACCGAAGCATCGTCGCGTGCATCCACAAGCACGTCGCGCAATTCTTCCACTGTCTTGCGATTCAGTGCGTTCAGCACCTTCGGTCGATTAAAGGTAACAAACGCAATTCCGTCTCTTTTTTCAACCAGCAAATTCTCAAATCCCATATTCGTCTCGCGCTCCGGCAATTGCTCGCAACCCCGTTATCTCACCCAAAAAACTGTCATTCTGAGGGCATCCGACGAGGATGCCCGAAGAACCTCAACGTCCAAACCACCAAAAACGCATCGGTCGCCGCAGTCAGTGATGCCGTTTCCAAACGCCATCTCCTAAAACTTCATCGCCTTCGGTTTCTGCGGATCCGAATAATCATAAAATCCCCGCCCTGCCTTCCGCCCGTTCCACCCCGCCAGAACCATCCTCTTCAACAACGGCGGCGACGCAAATCGCCGCTCGCGAAACTCATCAAACATAATATTCGCGATGTAATACGTCGTATCCAGCCCCACGAAATCCAGCAGCGTCAACGGCCCCATCGGATGCCCGCAACCAAGCTTCATCGAATTATCAATATCCTCAATCGAGCCAACGCCCTCTTCCAGCGCCCGAATCGCATCCAGCAGATATGGCACCAGCAATCGATTGACGATGAATCCCGTGCTGTCGTGCGCGCGAACCGGCGTCTTCCCCAATTTCGCCCCGAACGCCACCACCTCCTCATACACATCTGGGTCGGTCGCAATCGTTCTCACCACTTCCACCAATTTCATCACCGGAACAGGATTGAAAAAATGCAACCCGAGAAATCGCTCCGGCCGCTTGGTCGCCGTAGCAATTTCCGTGATCGTCAGCGAAGATGTGTTGCTTACGAAAATTGTGGAGCGCGGACACAGCGCGTCCAGCTTCGCAAAAAGTTCCCGCTTCGCCGGAAGCTGCTCGATAATCGCCTCCACAATCAAATCGCAATCCTTCAAATCCTCTACCGCGGTCGTGCCCTTCAGCCGTCCGCGAATTTCGGCTTTCTGCCCCTCGGTAATCGCCCCCTTCTCCACTAGCCGCGCCAGATTCTTCTCGATCCCCTTTAATCCCTTGTCCACAATCTCGGGCGACACCTCGCGCACCACGGTCGTAAACCCCGCCTGCGCCGCCACCTGCGCAATCCCCGACCCCATTAATCCACACCCTACAACTCCCACCTTTTGAATCGCCATTCTTCCCTCGTGAAAAGTCCGCAGCAGTTCCACTAATTTCCGGAATGCTCGCGTTCGATGCCTGTCTTTTGTAGGGGCACAGCACGGCTGTGCCCCATTTCAGCAAGTTTTACTGTATCAGGTGACTTATTCTTCCCCCGCCCACAAACGCGCCGCTAATTGTACAGCGCCTCGACGATCATAGCGATTCCCTGCCCCCCGCCAATACACGCCGTCGTCAATCCATAGCGCAAATTGTTCCGTCGCAGCTCGTTCAAAATCGTTATCACGAGCCGGGTACCCGAAGCCCCCAGCGGATGACCCAAAGCGATCGCTCCACCGTTAACGTTCGTGTTGTCGCGATTCAGCCCCAAAACTTTCTCCACCGCAAGATACTGCGCCGCAAACGCCTCGTTCACCTCGACACGATCCATCTGCTCCAGTGTAAGCCCCGCCAGCTTCAAAGCCTTTTGCGACGATGGCACCGGCCCGATCCCCATAATGCTCGGATCGACGCCGGCCACCGCCCAGGACACAATCCGCCCAGCGGGTTTCAACCCGCGATCCTTCGCAATCTTTTCGCGCGTGACCACCACCGCCGCAGCCCCGTCCACAATTCCGCTGGCGTTTCCCGCCGTAACAATCCCGTCCTTCTTGAACGAAGGCGGCAGCTTCTCCAAAATCTCCATCGTCGTATCCGGCCGCCGGTGATCGTCTTCACTCACGACAATCGTCTTCTTCCCCTGCTTCACTTCCACCGGAACAAGTTCTTCCTTCAGGCGGCACGCTTTGTACGCCGCATCCGCCGCCTGTTGGCTGCGCAAAGCGTACGCGTCCGCGTCCTTGCGCGTGATTCCCTGCTGTTCCGCAAGTTTCTCCGCCGTCAACGCCATCGGCAACCCGCAATACGTATCCGTCAGTCCCGCCATCAACGAATCTTCCAGCGCCCCTCCACCAAGCCGCAGACCGGTGCGTGCGCCGCGAATTACAAACGGCGACTGCGTCATATTCTCCATCCCGCCGGCCAGAACCATCGCAGCTTCGCCCAGCAGCAAGCGATGCGCCGCCTGCGAAATAGCCTCGATTCCGGATCCGCACAACCGGTTGACCGTCACCGCGGGTGTTTCCATTTTCAGCCCCGCTTTCAATCCAACGTGCCGCGCTCCGTAAAGCGCGTCCGCGCTCGTCTGCATCACATTGCCAAAAATAGCGTGATCGAACTCCGCGGGATCGACGCCCGACCTCCGAATCGCTTCCTTCGAAGCATGCGCCGCCAAATCAATCGCCGATACCTCCGAAAACGAGCCGGTATACCGCGCCATCGGCGTTCGCGCCCCAGCCACAATCACCACATCCGCAGGAAACATCGCAACCTCACTCTCCGCACCATTTCAGTCCACCGTCCCACCAACGCGCACATCTACCAAGGACAAGTACCCGTCAGACCACGGCAGTTACTGTCATCCTGAGGCTGCCCAATCAGGGTAGCCGAAGGATCTCAAATCCAACCCCCAGGAAAATGTTCGCGGGAACGCAATGGCTTCCTGTTTTTTCTCATTACTTCTTTGCTTTATTACTTCTTTACTTCGTCTCTCAAACCTTCGGGCTCTCCAACGCCACAATCGTGTCCCCACCCTGTTTGCGCGCTTCTTCCGCGGAATTCTCAGCCCGATTGATCAAATCGGTCACAATATCCTCGCTCTCGTAGTCGGCCTTCGCCACCGCCTCCACAATTCCCGCGCTCAACGTAATCTGCGTCGAATCCCAGGGTGGCCGCACACCCGAAGCCGCCCGCCGCAATTTGTCCGCAAGGTTCTGCGCCCCCGCGAGCGTGGTGTCCGGCAGAATAAACGCCAACGACCACGACGTATATTTCACCGCCACGTCATTCTGCCGCACGATCGGCTGCAGCGACCTCGCCAGCTGCTCTAGAAATCGCTCCACCGGAGATTCTCCATGCTGTCGCAGAATTTCCGCGCCGCGATCGATTTGCAAAATCGCCAGCGCCAGCGGCGTCCCTTGCGACCGCGATCGGTCCGCTTCGGTAAGCAAGCAACTCTGGTAGGAACTGCGGCTCAATAGCCCAGTCCGCTCGTCGGACACTCCCATCCGCCGCACCAAAGATCTCAGCCGCGTATGGCTTACGCTCATCAGCATCTGATCGCCGATGGCTTGCAGAAAGTAAGCCTCATTCGGCTTCCATTTGTGAAGTTCAGCGTGCGCCACGATCAACATGCCCGCCGGGATTTGCGTTTCTTTGTCTGTGATGATCACTCCGAGCGCGGTGGCCAGACCAAGCTCGCTAAGGATCGACCCTTCCGTCGCGTCCACCATCAAGCCGCCAAGCTCATCGGGCTGCGCTTTTTCCATGTGCGCGATCAGGAACACAACTTGCGCTCCGGGCGCAGGGCGTAGGCCTTGCGCGCAGTATTCCGCGGCAAGTTCCGGAGGACGCCCCGGCGCTCCGACTACGGCGAGTGCGCGTGAGGCGCGAAGATAACCGCCAACCTCATTCACCGCTGTGTTGAGCATCGCCCGCGGCGTTTGCTGGCGGAATATTTTCTGGTTGATTTCGGAGATTTTTGCCAAATCACGAAGGGTTTCCGCGGTGTACACGCCCGTCCTGGTGGTCACGTTCGAAGACGGCTCTGGCGCCGGTTCTGGCCGCGATGCAGGAGGCGGTGGCGGCGCTCCCGCGGGTTCGGGCGCTTTCGCTTTCGGCGCGCCCTGTGGCCACCAATTGGCCAACTGATAGAGATTCCGCAGCCGCGGATGACGCTCTTCTTCACCGGGGAACATCGCCGCGATCTTTTGCAATCGCTCCAGCGCCTTCGCCTGCAGCGAATACTGCAGAAAAATCTCGGTCTGGACGATCAAGTCTTCCAGCGCCTGCATCTTGCGGCCTTCTTCGGTAACCGCCTGCGAGGCGCTTCCGCCCTCGGCCCCCGATTGGCGCGGCTGTGCAACGTGCGGTGCGCCTACCGTGCCGGACTTGGCAAGTCGGGCCTCGATCCGCTTCAGGAAGCCGTCATCGACGCGGCCGCGCATGCGCTGAATGCGTTCCTGATTGCGATGGTCGTAAGCATCGATATCCACAAGCCTTTCGATCGCGTCGCCGGCCTTCGCGATATTTCCACTATTCAGGTAAACGTCAAACAGCTTGATCAGGATTTCGAAGTACTGTGATTCGCGGTTCAACTCATTGTAGAGAGCCGCCCAGAATTCCAGGATCGGCTCCGACGTCGGATGCTTCGCTCCCACGCTGTCCATCTGCGTCGCGAAATCATTCTGTCGCTTGTCCGCAAACATGCGCTTCTTCAGCATCTGCAGGAGTTCCACCGCTTTTGCGTCCTGCCCCGCCGCAATGCACAAGTCCACCAGCTCGAATAATCGCGAGATGCCTTCGTTTTTCTCGCGCAGGAGTCCCTCAAGGACTTCACGGGCGCGATCGAGTTGCCCGGACGACATGAGCGCGTCAGCGTAGGTGTCCAGGAAGGTGGCGTCTTTTTCGGCTGCCGCGAATGGCTCCAGCAACGCTGCGGCTTGCGTGGCATCACCTGATTTCAGCGTGGCGTCGGCGTACAAAAGCGCGACGCTGCGTTCCTGCGGCGCTAGTTTGTAGGCTCGTCCGAGATACTGGAGTGCTTCCGCTTTGGCTCCACTGGCAGAAGCGAGCTGTCCCGTGCGCAGAAACGCTCTGGCAGCCAGCGCATTCTTGCCGATTTTCTCGGCGGCTTCCGCCAGCCGGAGCTGCCGCGAAATGTTTTCCGGAGCGAGCTGCGCGGTCCGCTCCCAGCAAAACAGGGCATCCTCGGCTCGGCCTGACTCCGTGAAAATTTCGGCCGCTTTCGAGTATTGCTCGATTGCTTCGTCGAAGCGATTTTGCTTCTGTTGCAGGAAAGCGTACCGCGCGATGCGTTCGGGTGGCTGATGTCCCGGTGCTGGCCGCAGGAACCGGTTGTAAATGGCCAGCGCCTTGATTTCGTCCCGCGGCTCGACCAGCAAATCAAAAAGAAGACCGTAGTAGATCGCCGCGCGATCCGGTTGCTCCATGCGCGCGTAGAGATCGCCCAGCGCCTGCGTAGCCTCTTGGTGCTGCGGCGCCGCGTCGATCACCGCCAAATACGCTTCGATCGCATCCTCGACACGATTCTTTTCGAGGAAACGCTTGGCGCGATCCAGGTGCTTGCTGATGTCTGAGGCCATCCGTGCGGCTTGCCTTTACCCTCTATTACCTGCCCGAGTTGCGAAGGGCTTACAGTTCTTTGCGTGTTTCGTATTTCCTGCGTATTTCGTGCTGTTCTGCAGAGTCGTGGACACGAAGCGGCTCGCGACACAGAACGCGAGCGGCTCCTTTTTAAGCTATCCTTTGTAACTATATACCGCTGGCAGAAGACGGGCAAAACACACGCCATGCGGCGACGCGCAAGCGGCAAGCCTCTATAGAGGCACTCCACCGGCGCACGCGATTTCCGCAGCTTCCTTTCGCTGTTTTCTTCCTCAAGCTTCCTGGCTCGCTTCGTTCTTTACGTCTCTACTTCCTTACTTCTTTACTTCGTCTTGTGGCAAACTGAATGATTACACGGCGCGGTTTTGCGCTGCGTGCGTCGTAGGACTCGCGCGTAGGAAGCTCCTGCCGGTATTGAACACTCATGGATCCACAGTTCATACGCAATTTCTGTATCATCGCGCATATCGACCACGGCAAATCCACGCTGGCGGACCGCCTGCTGGAAATGACCGGCGCTCTCTCTTCGCGCGAGATGCACGAGCAAGTGCTCGACTCCATGGACCTGGAGCGCGAGCGCGGCATCACCATCAAAGCAAAAAGTATTCGCCTCCACTATAAAGCGAAAGACGGAAACACTTACCGCTTGAACCTAATCGACACTCCGGGCCACGTCGATTTTTCCTACGAGGTATCGCGCGCGTTGTCGGCGTGCGAAGGCGCGCTGCTGGTTGTCGACGCGAGCCAAGGTGTGGAAGCACAGACCGTCGCCAATACTTTTCTCGCAGCAGGACACAACCTCACGATTCTTCCGGTGATCAACAAGATCGATCTCCCCGCGGCGCAGCCTGATTTTGTGAAAGAGCAGATCGAAAACGTGCTGGCGATTCCGGCGGCGGACGCGTTGCTGATCAGCGCGAAAAGCGGCCTCGGCGTGGAAGACGTGCTGGAAGCGATTGTGAAGCGCGTGCCGCCGCCAAAAGGCAGCGCCGAGAATCCGCTGCAAGCGCTGATCTTCGATTCGTGGTTCGATATTTACCGCGGCGCGGTAGTTCTGGTTCGCGTGATGGAAGGCCGTATCAACCGGCACACAAAAATCCGGCTTGTCTACAGCAACGAAGTGTACGAGGTCGAAACGCTCGGGACGCTCACGCCGAAACCCGTCGCGCTGGACGAACTCGAGGCCGGCGACGTGGGATTTGTCGTTGCCAACATCAAGGACGTCGCCGACGCGCGGATGGGCGACACCTTAACCGAGGCGGATCGTCCTGCGCCAGCGCTCCCGGGATTTGAAGAGATCAAGCCGATGGTCTTCGCGGGGCTTTTCCCGGTGCTGGCGGACGATTACGAGCCGCTGCGCGATGCGCTCGGCAAGTTGAAACTGAACGACGCGGCATTTTTTTATGAGCCGGAAAATTCCGCGGCGCTGGGATTCGGCTTCCGCTGCGGATTTCTGGGCTTGCTGCACATGGAGATCGTGCAGGAGCGGCTGGAGCGCGAGTTCGGGCTGAACCTGATTACCACCGCGCCGAGCGTGCGCTATCAGATCACGCGCGTGACCGGCGAAGTGATCGAAGTCGACAGCCCGGCGAAATTTCCGACGCCCAGCGACATTGCAAAAATCTCCGAGCCGATCATCAAAGCCATGATCATCACCAGCGACGACTCCGTCGGCGGAATTTTGCAGCTCTGCCAGGACAAGCGCGGAACGCAAAAAGGCTTTGAATATTTGTCGCCGACGCGCGTGATGCTGACGTACGAACTGCCACTGAACGAAATCGTGCTCGATTTCTACGACCGGCTCAAAAGCGTCTCGCGCGGCTACGCTTCACTCGACTATCACCTTGCCGGCTACACCGAATCCGATTTGATCAAGCTCGACGTGCTGGTCGGCGGCGAGCCGGTCGACGCGCTGTCGATGATTTGCCATCGCGAACAAGCCTACGAGCGCGGCCGCGAACTCGTGACGCGGCTGCGCAAACTGATCCCGCGGCAAATGTTCGAGGTGCCGATCCAGGCTGCCATCGGCAGCCGCGTGATCGCCCGCGAAACTGTCGCCGCAATTCGCAAGAACGTGCTGGCCAAGTGCTACGGTGGCGACATTTCGCGCAAACGCAAACTCCTCGAGAAACAAAAAGAAGGCAAAAAGCGCATGAAGCGCGTCGGCCAGGTGGACATTCCGCAAGAAGCCTTCCTCGCCGTCCTCAAAGTGACCTCCACCGGCGACGAAGAGTAACCCTTTCGACCGCGACCGAGGCAGTCGTTCGCCGTTTATGCTTTGTCCGGTGGCTTCTAGATGGTCTCCACTTTGCGTCCCTGTAGGAGTAAAATCCCTTGTAGGTGGAGACCATGACTGAACCGACCCAATTCCTGACTAACAAAGACGGCGAGAAAATTGCCGTGGTCATCAGTATTGAGGAATACGAGAAACTCCGCGAACAGTTGGAAGAGTTGGACGAGATTCGGGCGTTCGACGAAGCGGAGGCATCTGGGGAAGCGGCAGTGCCGTTCGAGCGCACCGTGTCTGAATTGCACCCGCCGAAGTGAGCTATAGAGTTTTCATCCTGCCGCGAGCCAGAAAACAACTGGACGCGCTGCCCCCGCAGCAATCCTACGGTATTGAATCCAAGATTGACGAACTTCGGGCCAAACGGCTCTCAAGAAACTGACCGCCCGCGATGCCTGGCGGATACGCCTTGGCAATGACCGGATCATTTACAGAATCGACGACACGACCAAGATTGTCACCGTGGTGGATGTTGGACACCGCCGAGAGATTTATCGCTAGTGTCATTTCTCGGTCTTTCCTTTGACTTGGGTGGTGAGGCGGCCACGGTGGAGCTGCAGGGCTACCGAGTCGCCGATGGCGACTTGGGTGGCGTCGCGGAGGATTTGGCCGGCGGCGTCGGTCGCTATGGCGTAGCCGCGTTCCAGGACGCGGGTGGGGCTGCGCTCTTCGAGTTGTAGGCGCAGCCGGTCGAGGCGGTCGCGCTGGGTGCGGAGGATGCGTTCGCAGCGGACGGCCAGCTCGTGGTCGCGCTTTTCTAGCTGGCGGTGCAGGCCGGCGATCTTGGCGCGGAAATCAAACGACAACAGACGCAAGTGTTGGGTGGAGTGGCGGCGGCGGCCTTGGTCCATCCTCGCGCGGAGGCCCAGCTCGAGGCGAGCGGTGAAGTCGTTGGAGCGCTGGCGGAAGGCGGCGATCTGCTTGCGAAAATCGAAGGAAATGATGCGCAAGTGGCCGGCGGTGAAGCGCTTGCGGGACAGTTCGAGGTTGGCGCGCAGGCCGCGAGCAAGGCGTGACGTCATTTCGTCTGCGCGCTGGCGTTGCTGGCGCAATAGATCGAGCGGGCGACGGAAGCCGCGACGGCCGGCGAATTCGTGAACGCGGCGGCTGAGGACGAGGATGCGATAGCGCATCTGCTCGGCCAAGGCGCCACGGAGCTCGGCGACGTGTTTGTCGAACTCGCGGCGAGTTTGCACGACGAGTTCGGCCGCGGCGGAAGGTGTGGAGGCGCGCACGTCGGCGACAAAGTCGGCGATGGTGAAATCGGTTTCGTGGCCGATGCCACAGATGACCGGAATTACGGAATCGGAGACGGCGCGCGCGACCGTTTCTTCGTTGAACGCCCAGAGATCTTCGAGCGAGCCTCCGCCGCGGGCCAGGATCAGGACGTCTACTGTTTGCTGGCGATTGAAGAATTGCAGGGCGCGGACGATTTCCAGAGCAGCGCCATCGCCTTGAACGCGAACGGGATACAAGGTCAAGTACACGTTGTGGAAGCGGCGGCGCAAGATGCGCACGACGTCGCGGACGGCCGCGCCGGTCGGAGAGGTGATCAGGCCTATGCAGCGCGGGAGCATCGGGAGCGGCTTTTTTCGCTCGGCGGCGAACAGGCCTTCGGCTTCCAGACGTTTTTTCAGCTGGTCGAAGGCCAGTTGCAGCGCGCCGAGGCCGACTGGCTCGATGCTCTCGATGTAGATCTGATATTCGCCGCGGGTTTCGTAGACGCTGATGGAGCCGCGCACCGTGACGTGGAGGCCATTTTCGGGACGGAACTTCATGAGCCGCAACTGGTTCTTGAAGCAGACACAGCGGATCTGGGCGCGGTCATCTTTCAACGTGCAGTACATGTGGCCGGATTGCGGAAACTGGCAGTTGGAGAGTTCGCCCTCGACGAGAATGTCGGTGAAGTTGCGGGTCAGAAGTTCGCGGATTCTTCCGGTCAGCTCGCTGACGGAGAAGACGCGGCGGTCGGGCACGAGGTTGAACTGGAGCTGGCTCATTTTCGGTGACTGGTGACTAAGAAGCGGTGACTGGTGACTAGTGACTGGTGACCGGTGAAACCGACGAGGTCGACCCTTCGACGTTCAGGGCAAGCAGCCGACCGCTGGAAGTTAGGGATGTGCTCAGCAGCACTACGGGAAGGATTTTTAGTTAACAATTTACCCCCTCCCCCCTCCCTTTTTCGTAAGTGCGGATTCTAAAGGACTTTAAGTCTAATGTTTTTGGATCTGCGGATTCTAAACGAGTTACGCGGCCGTTTTTCGGAAGTGCGGATTCTAAAGGACTTAGTGAATAGTGAGTGGTGGATAGTGAATAAGAGGCAGGAAAATGTGCATCGGGCGGCATGCCACTCCGGGTGTTTTCGTACCCCTCGGCGCTCGGGGCAAGAGAGCGGCAGGGAAAGGACTTACAGGAAGCGGAGCCCGTAAGAGTGGCAGGCAAAGGACTTACGATATGCCGTTTTTGCGGATAAGAGCAAAAGAGCGAGCGGCAGGACCGAAGCGTTGATTGTGTCTGAGTAAACACAACGCATATTACCATATAGATACCATCGTTGTCAAGGACGATTTGCGATGATCACGCACGAGTGGAGCGGCGGAGTTTTCACGGGTTGGATTGGGCGGTCGTGGCCGGTTCCAGCGTATCCTTACGCGCCGCGCCCGTAGACCGATAGTTGGCAAGATTCAGCATAGAACGGAGGGATTAGGCACGGAGGCACAGAGAAAGGAGAGCTCTGAGAACAACCTCCTGGCTCCGTCTCCCTACGACGTCGAAGTCGGTTTGGGGTGGAGGACTTCGTCGAGGGCTTGGCCCAAGGCGTCGATGGTGGAGGGTTTGAGGACGATGCGGGCGATGCCAAGAGCTTCGGCAGCCTTTTGATCTTCGGGGCGGACGTAGCCGGAGGTCATGAGGATGGGGAGTTCTGGACGGAGTTTGTGGACTTCGCGGGCGAGATCGAAACCGGACATGCCGGGCATGGAAAGGTCGGTGACGACGGCGGCGAATTGGTCTGGGTGCTCGCGGAAAGCGTAGAGAGCGGCGTTGGCGTCGACTTGACCGGTGACCTGATATCCGAGGCGTCGCAGGAAAAGGGTGCCCAGCATGACGAGAGCCTCTTCATCGTCGACGTAGAGGATATTTTCCTGGCGGCCGCGCTCGATTGGCTTGGCCGCGACAGGAGCCAGAGCGGAGGCCGGAGCTTCCGCGGCCGGAAAATAAAGAACAAAAGAAGTTCCTTTTCCGGGCTGGCTATAGGCCGTGACGGCGCCACCATGGCTGGCGACGATGCCGTGGACGACGGAGAGGCCGAGGCCGGTACCTTGGCCGACGGGTTTGGTGGTGAAGAAGGGATCGAAGACGCGGTCGAGCGTAGCGCGGTCCATGCCACAGCCGTTGTCGCCGACGGAAAGGCAGACGTAGCGACCCTGGTGCAAGTTGGGGGTGGCCACGAGATCGTCTTCGGTGATGTTCCGATCCGTAAGGCGAACGGTGATGATGCCGGGTTTGTCGCCGATGGCGTGAGAGGCGTTGGTGGCGAGATTGACGATGACCTGGTGAAGCTGGGTGGCATCCACGGCAACGGGGGGCAGATCGGGACTGAAAAAGCTCTCAATCTGGACCGAAGCCGGGAGGGTAGCACGAACCAGCTTGAGGGCTTCCTCGACAACAGGCTGAACCGGCTGAGGCTCGCGGTTTTGTTCCTGGGGCCGGCTGAACGAGAGAATGCGGCGGACCAAGTCCGCTGCGCGGGCTCCGGCCCTGGCGATTTCGGACAAGCTCTGCCGCGCGGAATGATCCGGCGCCAGATCCTCGAGGGCCAACCTGGCGTTGCCGTTGATGGCGAGCAAGATGTTGTTGAAGTCATGGGCGACGCCGCCGGCGAGGGTGCCGAGAGATTCCAATTTTTGAGAGCGCATCTGCAGGGCTTGCGCGCGTTTGAGATCGGTGAGATCGGCGTTTACCTCGAGGATGCCGGCGGGCTTGCCCTGGGAGTCGTGGTGGATGACCCATTGGCTATGGACAAAAACTTGACGGCCATCGCGGGTGCGGTGGCCGAGCTCGCCTTCCCAAGCGCCCTCCGCATGAAGGGTATGTTCGACCTGCTGGAGCGGGGCCGGAAACTGGGTCTGCAACAATTCATGGGATAGCCGACCGATGGCTTCCTGTTTTGAATAGCCATAGAGGCGCTCGGCGCCACGAGTCCAGAGAATGATATTGGAGTCCAGGTCGCGCACAAAAACGGGAGTGAGGTCGAGTAAACCGGCCTGCTGGCGCAAGGCTTCGTCGGCGCGTTTGCTTTCTGTGATGTCGCGAAGGATGACGGTGAAGAGCTTTTCGCCACCGACTTCGGTCTTGGAGATGGAGGCTTCGATGGGGAACTCTTCGCCGGTGGAACGCACGCCGTAGATCGAGCCCATGCGACCCATGCGGCGGCGGGTGACCTGGGTTTCGCCAAAGGTGCGGATGTGTTCGGCATGTTCGGCGCGGAAGCGAGCGGGAAGGAAGCGTTCGAGGGAGATGCCGATGACGTCCGAAGCGCTGCACTCGAACATGGCTTCGGCGGCAGGGTTGAACATGGTGATGAGCTGACCGGCGTCCACGGTAATGATGGCGTCCATGGCCGAACCGATGATAGCGGAGAGGCGGGCTTCCTGTTCCTGGATGGATTGTTCGTTGCGGCGGGTTTCGCTGATGTCGCGGGCGATTTTGGAGGCGCCGATAATGGCGCCGGTGGCGTCGCGCAACGGAGAAATGGTTACGGAGACGAGAACGGCTTTTCCGTCCTTGCGAACGCGGATAGATTCGAAGTGATTGACAGATTCCCCTCTGGCAATGCGCTGGAGGATCTCGGTTTCTTCCGAAAAACGCTCGGGTGGCAAGAGCATGGTCATGGGCTTCCCGACAGCTTCGACGGAGGAATATCCGAAGATGCGTTCGGCGCCGGCGTTCCAGCTGGTGATGATGCCTTCGAGAGTCTTGCTGATGATGGCGTCGTCGGAGGATTCGATAATGGCGGCGAGGCGAAAATTGGCGCGATTGGCGCGCTCGTTAATTACGGCGAGATCGCCACTGGTGGCGTTGAGTTGTTCGATTGAAGCGTTGAGCGAGCGAGCCGCCAAGAACACCAGCACCGAAAAGATGGTGACGTTCGCGGAAGCGAAAATCGCCAGGCCAAAGCCGGTGCCGTAGAAACCGTGGCGCTCGAAAAAGAATCGGATCCAGGCGATTGTGACGGTCAGAATCGCGGCGCTGGGTAGTACACGCCGGGCCATTCGACCTGCGATACCCGGTGCGTTGAAGACGGCGGCGAGACCACGGTCGGGCCGGGCGGCCAGGACTCCGAGGCTAAGGACAAAAAAGAGCGCCGCAGTGTGGAGGGCCATAGAATTCTGGCGGAAGGTGCGATAGAGATCGTCGACGTCGTAGAGATAGCCCAACAGATGGAGCAGGGATAGATATGCAACGCAGAGAGAAAAATATTGAGCGGGCCTCACACCATCACGGAATTCGACATCAATCAGGAGCATTGCGAGGCCGAGTAGAGCAAAACCGATTCCGGAGCCAAGCGAGAGGCGCCCGGGATCGGGAATGCCGGTAGCATCGAGCGCACTGCCGAACAGGAGATTCTCGAAGTGAAGATTTACGCCCGCGGCGAATTCAATCGTCGTGGCCACGCCGATGAGAACCACAAAAAGAGACATGCCCTGGGCCGCGCGGCCGCGGGCAGTGGAAGCGGACGATAGAGGCGCAAGCAGCGAGAGCGAAAGGCCAGAGAGAAAAAAACACAGCGCAGTGACCGGCTTCATGGTGATGAAGCGCGGAGACAAATTGGTTAACCAGGGGATGTGCGCGGCCCAGCCTAATAAGACAGCTGTGGAAACGAACATGGCGACAATGCCGGCGGCGAACGCGAACGAACGAAGGCGCGTGTGAAGCGGGGTTATCCCAGAGATCATCGCATCTTGCGCCAGGAGAATCGGGCGCTTACCTGCCTTGTTGGCGGAGCCTTTCGCGGGGGGGAGCGAACGGCGTTCTTGGAAGGGGGGTGCTGCAGGAAAAATGCTACCACGATTCTTGCGCCGCGCATCAGGGGCGCGAGGGCGGAGGTGCTGAACAGTAAATGCGGGTTTGTGAAGAATGGATGGAACGCCGGGCTGAAGCCCGGCGCCTACATACCGTATGAGCAGCAGTGGATGGGTGGGGATTCATCGCCATTCGGCGTCTCCGGACCTGCCAGCGGACTCGTCGGGATCGCGATGTCAGCGGCGGAAGTGTGACACGAGCCAGAGGACGAGGGAGAGGGCGATGCTGAGGAGGATGGAAGTGGCGATGGGAAAGTAGAAGGTGGTGTGTTCGCCGCGATGGATGATGTCGCCGGGTAGTCGGCCCAGGCGGAAGGGGAGGCGGGCGTTGAAATAGAGGAGAGCGCCTGCGGCGGAGAGCGTGAGGCCCAGGATCAGGAGGAGGCGGCCCAGGTCGCGGATGGGATCCATGCGAAGAAGTGTAGTCAAGAATGCGGGGCTGGCGCAAAGATGAGCGGGACGAGTTTCAAGAGATTAGCCACGGAGCCACGGAGAAAAACAGAGTTCGGAACGACTGATGGGAAAAGGAAAAAACAAGAAAAATGCGGGTGTCGACATGGTTAGGATCGCGCGGGCCTGGGGCGCAGCGATGCCTGCCTGCCGCAGACGGGCTGCGCCCGATCATGGCCCATACTTGGGATGTTGCGCGGCTCGATGTTGTCGCGGCTCGATGTCGTGGCTAGATCAGATTTAGGCCGGGGAAGAAATAGTTGATTTCGAAGGCGGCAGTGTCCGGGGCGTCGGAGCCGTGGGTGCAGTTGTTGCCGATGCTGGTGCCGAGATCGTGGCGAATGGTGCCGGGGGCGGCTTTTTTGGGGTCGGTGGCGCCCATGGTGTCGCGCCATTTTGTTATGGCGCCATCGGCTTCGAGGACCATGGCGAAAATTTTTCCGGAGGACATGAAGTCGGTTAGTTCGCCGAAGAAGGGGCGGGCTTTGTGGACGGCGTAAAAGCCGCCGGCTTCTTCTTTGGTGAGGCGCATGGATTTTATGGCGACGATAGTAAAGCCGGCTTTGTGGATGCGGGCTAGGATTTCGCCTTGCTGGTTGCGGCTTACGGCGTCGGGTTTGATGATGGCGAAGGTGCGTTCGAGAGACAAGGTATGCTCCTAAGAAAGCGAAGTAATGACGTAAAGATGTAACGAAGTAACGATGAATTCAAAGACCTACCTCGGGTAGGTTTGCCACTGCTTCCACAAACTTTTGAGCATCGCGCCGACTACATTGAAGCGATTTGAAAGCTGATCGCATTCGGTGGCCGAAAGATAGCCCTCGTCCCGGCTCATCTCCAGCCAAAGCTTGCATTCATCACAAGAGCTAATGGCCACCTGCAAATACCGCTTGAATTCGGCGACCGAGGAACGCTTCGCCCAGCCCCCGACAATATTTGCTGGGACCGAGCGCGCGGACCTCCGGAGTTGCCGAACCATCTCAAACTGCTCGGGCGCGGGAAAAGTTCGGGCTGCGCGAGAAACGTCGAGGGCGAGACGGTACGACTCGCCAAAGACGTTAAGGTCTTTGTAAGTCTTAATGGGCACAAAACTATCATCGCACTAAACCTGAATTTGGTCATTACTTCATTACTTCATTACTTCATTACTTCTATTTCAGGGCGGCGGCTACCGCTGAGCCCAGGTCCGCCGGGGTTTCTATGGTGTGGATGCCGGCGGCGTTCATGGCTGCGTATTTATCCTTGGCGGTGCCCTGGCCGCCGCTGATGATCGCGCCTGCATGGCCCATGCGGCGGCCTGGGGGGGCGGTCTGGCCGGCGATGAATCCTACGACTGGCTTTTTCACGTTGGACTTGATGAATTCGGCGGCGCGTTCCTCGGCGTTGCCTCCGATTTCGCCGATGAGGATGATGGCGTGGGTGTCGGGATCGCCGTCAAACATTTTGATGGCGTCGAGGAAGGAGGTGCCGATGATGGGGTCGCCGCCGATGCCGATGCATGTCGATTGGCCGATGCCGAGTTCGGTGAGTTGGTGGACGGCTTCGTACGTGAGCGTGCCGCTGCGGCTGACCACACCGACGTGGCCTTGCTTGTGAATACGGCCGGGCATGATGCCGATTTTGCATTTGCCGGGAGAGATGACGCCTGGGCAATTGGGGCCGATGAGGCGCGTTTTCTTGAAGTCGATGGTGGCGGCTACGCGGACCATGTCGATAACGGGAATGCCTTCGGTGATGCAAATGATCAGAGGCATTTCCGCGTCGGCGGCTTCGAGAATGGCATCGGCGGCGTACGGAGGCGGAACGAAAATTACGGAAGCGTTCGCACCGGTGGATTTTACGGCTTCGGTGACGGTGTCGAATACGGGGCGTTCGAGATGCTCGGTGCCGCCTTTGCCGGGGGTGACACCGCCAACCACGTTGGTGCCGTACTGGATCATTTGTTGGGCGTGGAAGGTGCCTTCGCGGCCGGTGAAGCCTTGGACGATGAGGCGCGTTTTTTCGTCTACGAGAACGCTCATCGCGCACCTCCCGCGAGAGCGACTACCTTTGTTGCGCCGTCCTTCATGCCGTCGGCTATGGTGAAATTGAGGCCGGAGTCGCGGAGGATTTGCTGGCCGACTTCGACGTTGGTGCCTTCCATGCGAACGACGACCGGGACCTTGATGCCGAGATCTTTTGCGGCGGCGACTACGCCGGTAGCCAGGACGTCGCAGCGGAGGATGCCGCCGAAAATGTTAATGAAGACGGCGCGGACGCTGGAGTCGCTCATCAGGATGCGGAAGGCGTTTTTGACCTGCTCGGCGGAAGCGCCCCCGCCCACGTCGAGGAAGTTGGCGGGCGAGCCGCCAGCGTACTTGATGATGTCCATGGTGGCCATGGCGAGGCCTGCGCCGTTGACCATGCAGGCGACGTTGCCGTCGAGCTTGATGTAGTTGAGGCCGTACTTGGAGGCTTCGACTTCGAGGGGATCTTCTTCGTCGAGATCGCGGAGTTCGCGGAGTTCTTTGTGGCGGAACAAGCCGTTGTCGTCGAAGGTCATTTTGGCGTCGAGGGCGACGAGGCGGCCATCGCCGGTGACGACGCAGGGATTAATTTCCAGCATGGAAGCGTCGGTGTCGACGAAGGCGCGGTGGAGGGCCTGGAAGAATGGAGCGGCTTGCGGACCGAACTCGCCGGAGAGACGGAGACCGAAGGCGAGCTTGCGAGCCTGGTAGGGTTGGAGGCCGACGGCGGGCTGCACCGTCTCGCGGAGGATGGCTTCGGGATTTTCCTTGGCGACTTCCTCGATTTCCATGCCGCCCGCGGTGCTGGCCATGAAAACGACTTTGCCTGCGGCGCGATCGACAAGAATGCTGAGATAGAGTTCGCGCTTGATGTCGAGGCCTTCTTCGATGAGCAGGCGCTTGACGATGCGGCCGCTTGGGCCGGTCTGGACGGTGACCAGGTTCATGCCCAGCATGTGGCTGGCGATGTCGGCAGCTTCGTCGGGCGAGTGAGCTAGTTTTACGCCGCCCGCTTTGCCGCGGCCACCCGCGTGAATTTGCGATTTGACGACAACAACAGGCGTTCGGAGGCGCTGGGCGGCGGTGCGCGCCTCTTCCTTTGTGAAGGCAACTTCACCGCGAGGAATGGTGACGCCGTAGCGAGCGAGGATCGCTTTGGCCTGATATTCGTGAATCTTCATCGGGTTCCGTGTTCGGTGTGACCGTGGAGCGGTCTGCCAATGTTAGAATTTGTCTGCCTGCAAAACATCAAAGTGTAACCGGAAGGCTGGGGACGGGGCAAGGACGGCCACTCAAAACCCGCGAAAAGACGGATGTTTGCGGGATGAATTCGTGCCGAGACGCACCGGCGGGCGAGGCAAGCCCCGCCCCTACAACTGAATGTCGGGTCGGCGCTGGTTGGCTTGCCAGATGAGGATGGATGGCGCTTCGGCTGATTGAACACATCGAAAAAGGGAACGTTTTTACACGGGCTGAGGCCGAAAGCGTGATGGAGGAATTGCTTTCGGGGCGCGCGGAGACGCTGGAGATCGTGCGGCTGCTGACGGCGCTGAACCAGCGGCCGGTTGCCGTCGCAGAACTCGCAGGATTTGCATCGGTGATGCGACGGTTTGCGGCGCCGGTGTTTGCCGAGGGCGAGACGCGGCCTTTGCAGATGGTCGATACGTGCGGGACCGGAGGAGATGGGTTCGACGCGTTCAATGTATCGACGGCGGCGGCGATTGTGGCGGCGGCTACGGGTGCGCGCGTGGCCAAGCATGGCAACCGCGCGGCGAGTTCCCGAAGCGGGTCGGGCGACGTGCTGGAAGCGCTGGGCGTGCGGATCGATGCGCCGCTGACGCGGATGGGCGACGCGATTCGCGAGCTGGGTATTGGATTTCTATTTGCGCCGGCGGCTCATGCGGCTACGCGACATGCGGTGTCGGCACGGAAGCAGATCGGGGCGCGGACAGTCTTCAATTTACTGGGGCCGCTGACGAATCCTGCGGGCGCGCAGGCACAAGTTCTTGGAGTGTTTTCAGCGGATGCGATTGACGTAGTCGCCGCGACGCTTGCGGAGTTGGAAATTGAGCGGGCGTTGGTGGTGCATGGCGCGGGCGGCCTCGACGAGATTTCGCTGGCAGGCGAGACGCTCGTCGCGGACGTGCGGCACGGCACCGTGCGGCGGTACACATTAGCGCCGGAAGATTTTGGGGTGAAGCGAGCGCCGATAGAAGCAATTCGCGGCGGTTCGGCGGCCGAGAATGCCGTTACGATTCGCGGCATTCTTGCGGGGCGGGCTGGCGCGCCGCGGGATATTGTGGTCATCAACGCTGCCGCGGCTCTGGTGGCTTCCGGCGTCGCTGAGAATTTTCGAGAGGCAGTGCGGCTGGCGGGCGAAGCGATATCGTCGGGCAGCGCAGCGCGGAAATTAGCGGCGCTGGCCGCATTCACGCAAGCGGGTATCGCCTAGCGCCGGTTGAAATTTCTCGGCCTGTGAGCTTGCTCGCAGCAGCGTTACGGCTTGTCCGGACTTTCGTAGTCGTTCGACATAACCAAGGGAACTGTTACGGTGGCGGCGGCGACTCCCGTCGCGACGGCAACACCGGCGGCCGTTGCGGCGACGGTAGCAGCTCCCGTTGCGGCAGGCCCAGCACCAAACGGCAACAACAGAAAAGCTTTAGGCTTGCGGCGGTGTTTACCGTCGGAGCCGGGCTGGCTTCCGGCAGATTTCGCGGAGGAATCTTGCTCGGGAGGGTCGAGTAGCATGCGGTAGGACTCCCCTTGGGAGATGGTCGCGGACTCCTCGCGATAGGAAATTTTCAGTGAACCACGGCGGGCGTAGACGTAGAGCGATTTCGGACCGGCAAGGGTAACTTGCCCAACGGTATGAGTCTGAGTTGCCGGGACGATGTGCGCTTCGTCGGCGTAGATCTCCACGTTGACGCCACGTTGGGTGGAAAAAACCACAGTGCCAGCGCTGAGGCTAACCTGAGTGCCCCGCGCTGCTCCGGCAGGGCTGTGAAGCAGTGCGCCGCTCTGGTTGCCAAGGAAAACCATCGAGGGTCCGATCCGCAGGGTAAGAACGCCGTCCGCTTCGGTGGAGACGCGATCGCCATCGTACAAGGAGGAGCCGGTGGAGGCCGGCGCGTTACCCAGGTTGGCGCGGCGAGCTTGGGTCACAACGCCCAGGGTAACGGTATTAGCGCAGGCGATGCCGGATAACAGCAACATTACAAGGGTTGAAGCCCGGATACGGCGGCTAAAGGGCATCGCAGAACCTCGCGGAACAATGCTTCGAGCCAGCGGCAATGATTTCTTATATTTTTTACGATATGATTATTACACCTAAGAGTTATCTTATATAACTACATACTACTTATTGCAAGTAAATACTTAATGGAGCGGGAACCACGCTTGAGCGGACCACGGCGGACGATTTGAAGTGCCCTCGGGTGCGGAATCCGAGCAGTCGGATACAATCTGGGCTTCTCCGCTGCCGCAGGAGCGGAATCAGGGAGTTGCCTGTCACGAACAACGTCTTGGGGGGACTATTGTGAGGACTTACCTGGCGGTTTTTCTGATCGCTTCATTGCCTGTCATCACGGGCGCGCAGACTCCGACTGCTAAGACGCGCGTCACGCCGGAGCAGGTGGTTCAGCAGGTGCGCGACTACCGGGTGAGTAATGAAGACCGGATCATTCGAGAGTTGACCGAGTTTCTGGCCATTCCGAACGTGGCCAGCGACACGGCCAACATTCAGAAAAATGCCGCGCGGCTGGTGGAGATGCTGGAAGCGCGGGGGATCGAAACGCACTTGCTGCCGATTGAAGAGAGGGGGCCGGTCGTTTTCGGCAAACTCACGACGTTGGAAGCGAAGCGCACCGTGATTTTCTACGCGCACTACGACGGGCAGCCTGTGGATGCAGCTGCCTGGACCGACGGGAAACCCTTCGAGCCTGCGCTGCGCGACGCGGCGATCGAGGCGGGCGGCAAGCGGATTCCCTTTCCTGAAAATTCGGCCACGCGTCCTGCTGACTATAAGGACGATTGGCGGATTTATGCGCGGTCTTCTTCGGACGACAAGTCGCCCATCGTTGCATTGCTGGCGGCCCTGGATGCGCTGCGGGCGAAGCGCATTCCGCTCGGTGTGAACTTGAAAGTGATTTTCGAGGGCGAGGAAGAAGCGGGCTCGACGAACCTGCAGCGCACGTTGGAGTTGCACAAGAATTTGCTGGGTGCGGATTTGCTGATTACCGGGGATGGGCCGGTGCATCCGTCGGGACGGCCCTTGATTTTCTTCGGGAATCGCGGAGACATCGGGCTCGACATCACGGTTTATGGGCCGGTGCGGGCACTGCACAGCGGGCATTACGGGAATTGGGCGCCCAATCCGGCGATGGAATTAGCGCGATTGCTGGCGGCGATGAAAGACGCGAACGGGCACGTGCTGATCGACGGCTATTACGACGATGCGGTTCCGCTGAGCCCGCTGGAAAAGGAATGGCTGGCGAAGATGCCCGACAACGACGCGGAGCTTGAACGCGAACTGGGGATCGCGAAACCGGAGGGCGGCGGGGAGAAGCTTGTCGAGCTGTTGCAACTGCCTTCGATGAACATTCGTGGACTGAGCAGCGCCTACGTTGGCGAGCATGCGCAGAACGTGGTGCCCGACAAGGCGGAAGCGTCGATCGACGCGCGATTGGTGAAGGGGGAAGATCCGCGGAAAAAATACGAGCAGATCGTGGGATTCATTCGCAAGCAAGGATATTTCGTGGTCGATCGCGAGCCGACGATAGACGAAAGGCGCGCGCATGCGTTGATCGCGAAGATCGTTGACGAAGGCGGATATCGCGCGTCGCGGACGGCGATGGATTTGCCCGTGTCAAAGGCGATGATTCAACTGGTGCAGGACGCGACCGGGGGAAAAACGGTCATCGCGCCGGGATTGGGCGGCAGCGTGCCGATGTACATTTTTGAGGACCTGGGCATGCCGTGGATTGGGGTGCCGATCGTGAATTATGACAACCATCAGCACAGTTCGGATGAGAATCTGCGGTTGGGACATTTGTGGAGTGGGATTGAGTTATATGCGGCGATTCTGGCGGATTTGGATTGGTGAAGCTGGGTTCCGCCAAAGGGACGATTTGCTTTAGTTCAAAAAATCGAAGAGAGATTCCTCCACTGCGCATGCCGACCCGTTCGCAGGAAGCGAACGGGCAGAAAGAATCGGCATGCTTCGGTCGGAATGACGGTTGGTTGCCTGAAGATTGGCTGATTGATCGGGCTGGCTGGACGCTAGAGGGAGAGGAAATTTTTGAGGAGTTGCTTGCCGGATTCGGTCAGGACGGATTCGGGGTGGAATTGTACGCCTTCGAGTTTGTGGCGGCGGTGGCGGACGCCCATGATGATGCCGTCGTCGGTCTCGGCAGTGATGGTTAGCTCGCGCGGCAGCGATTTGCGCTCGACGATCAGGGAATGATAGCGCGTGGCGGTGAAGGGATCGGCTAACGTGCGGAAAACGCCTTTGGAATCGTGGTGGATCGCGCTGGTTTTTCCGTGAAAAAGTTTTGGCGCGCGAATTACTTTTCCACCGAACGCTGCGCCGATGGCTTGATGGCCGAGGCAGACGCCCAGGATAGGAAATTTCCCCGCGAGGCGCTGTACAAGCTCGATGCAAATTCCGGCGTCCTGGGGGGTGCAGGGGCCAGGCGAGATCACGATACGTTCCGGTTTGCGGCGGACGATGTCTTCAACGGAAATCTTGTCGTTGCGATGGACTTCGACTTGGCAGCCAAGTTCGCCGAGATACTGCGCCAGGTTGTAGGTGAAGGAGTCGTAGTTGTCGAGCAGTAGAATCACGATGTTCCTCTAACCGCGGCGGCGCTCCGCGGTCTCCAAGGCGGTCAGGAGTGCACGGGACTTGTTTACGGTTTCCTGATACTCGCCCGCGGGCGTGGAATCGGCGACGATGCCACCACCCGCTTGCACATGGGCCACACCATTTTTGATGACCATGGTGCGCAGCGCGATGCACGAGTCCAGATTACCAGCAAAATCCATGTATAAGACGCCGCCGGCGTAGATGCCGCGGCGGGTGCGTTCGAGCTCCTCGATGATTTCCATGGCGCGGACCTTGGGAGCGCCGGAAACCGTGCCGGCCGGAAAGCAAGCCATCAGCGCGTCAAAACAATCGACGTCTTCGCGGAGGCGTCCGCGGAGGCTGGAGACCAAATGCATTACGTGAGAGAAGCGCTCGACGGCCATAAGCTGCTCGACTTTTACCGTGCCATATTCGCAGACGCGGCCCAGATCGTTGCGACCGAGGTCCACGAGCATGATGTGCTCGGCGCGTTCCTTTTCGCTGGCGAGCATTTGTTTCTCGAGGCGCTGGTCTTCGGCTTCGTCCTTGCCGCGAGGAAGCGTACCCGCGATCGGCCTGTAAAAGACGTCGCGTCCCTGAACCTTGACGAGCATTTCCGGGGAGCTGCCGACGACGGCGACGTCGTTCATCTGGAGATAGAAAAGATAGGGGGAGGGATTCAGCGCGCGGAGTTCGCGATAGATGTCGAAAGGCTGGGCTTTGGTTTTGGCGGAGAAGCGCTGACTGATGACGACCTGAAAAATGTCTCCCGCGCGAATGTACTCCTTGCTTTTGCGGACGGCGTCCAGATACTCGCTGCGGCGAAAATTGGAAGTGACTCTCAGCGTGGGCCGTTTCCCTGTGCGAGCTTCCCGCCGCGGTTTTTCCGCGGCAACCGGTTGCTCGAGGAGCTTTCGCGTCTCGCGAATTTCTCGAACGGCTGCGTTGTACTTTGTGCGCAGGCTCCCCGAGCCTTCGGTGAACACGTTGCGGACGATCCAGAGGCGATGCTGCACGTGATCGAAGGCGATGATGCCGTGATAGAACATGAGCATGGCATCGAAGAGGCCGATGTCGTCGCGCAGACGTTTCGGCAAACGCTCGATGAGCCGCACCATGTCGTAGGAAAAATAGCCGATGGCGCCAGCTACGAGCGGAGGCAAACCCGGCAGGCGAACTGGATGAAAGCGCTCGATGCGGGTGCGCAGAAACGAGACGGGATCGCGTTCTTCCCAAACGACGCGGTCGCGGCCTTCCATGACGCAGGCGCCCGAGGCATAGCGGAAGATTTCTTCCGGGTTCGCGCCGGCGAAAGTGTACCGGGCGATTTTTTCGCCGCCCTCAACGCTCTCGAGCAGGAAGGAATAGCGTGCGCCTTGGGCGATGCGCAAATAGGCGCTGACAGGGGTGAGCAGGTCGGCGGGCAGCACGTCGAAGACAGGAATCAGGTTGCCCTGCTTCGCGAGGCGCTGGAATTCGCGAAAGTCGGGTTGGATCACCGCGGCCTCCGCGGATGGGCGGATTTCGAAGACGCTTCGGCGCGCAACGCGGCGAGCACGGCGCGTCGCATGACCGCCTCGGGCGCGCGCTGTTTGGTCCACAGCTCCCACTGCGCAATTCCTTGAGCGAGAAACATTTCGACACCAGAGACAGTGGTGATGCCCTTGCGCGCAGCCAGTTGTAACAATTTCGTGCGCTCGGGACGGTAGATGAGGTCCATAACAATCCGACAGTGTAACTCGCCCGGACGCAGCGGCGAAATTTCCGCGTGGGGATGCATGCCGACCGGAGTGGTGTTTAGTATGGCGTCGAAAATTTCCGCCCGCAGGGCGCGCCGGGGAATCGCTTCGCCGCCTACTGCGCGGGCCAGTTCTCGCGCGGCGCTCTCGCGGCGCGCGCAAACCACGACCGAAGCGCCAGCGCGGGCCAAGGCAAATGCCGCGGCGCGAGTGGAACCACCCGCGCCGAAAAGCAGCACCCGGCTTTTCGCGAGATTCAGTTTTTTCTCGAGCGAGCGCAGAACTCCGGCGTAGTCCGTGTTGGAGCCTGCGAGCGAGCCGTCGCGGCGGACTACGACGGTGTTGACGGCGCCGATGTCGGCGGCGAGAGCGTCGCACTCTTTCAAATGTTTCAGGATTTTCTGTTTGTGAGGCAGGGTGATGCTGAAGCCGCGGATGCCAAGCTCCGGGACGGCGCTCAGAAAATCGCCCAGGTCCTTCACCAGAAAAGGCAAATAGACCGCGTTCACTTTTTTCGCTGCGAAGGCGGAGTTGTGCATCAGGGGGGACAAAGAGTGCCCCACCGGATCGCCAATCACACCGAAGACGCGCGTGCTGCGGTTCAGTTCGTGGGCGCGATAGAGATGCTTGAAGTCGTGCAGCGAAACTTGGCCGGGCGCGGTGGGGGCGGCCACGGGCGCATAAGTCAACGCGCTGCCTTCTCGCAGTGCCAGGATCCGCGCCGGTAAGCCAATCTCGCCCATCGGTACCGCAATGCAGTCCTCGGAGCGCCGCGCCCAGCGCAGCAGGCGGACGCTATCTTCGATCGACCGGGCGTGGGCGGCAATCTTGATAGCGTCCACCTCAGAATGCGACGGCAAGTGGATCGACTTCGTGGGCTCCGGCGTGCGCTCGAAGTCGTGCACGGAAAGCATGATCCGAGGGGGGACGGGATATTCCCGCGCCGATTGGCCGGGGAGTTCGCGCAACGTCTCGACCTCGATGTCGCACCAGTGGCAGCCCGCCTCGCGGGCCTGGATCAACCAGTAGAGTTGGGCGTCGATACTGCCAGCAAAGCGCCCGCCGGCGCCTTTGCGGCGGCAAGTTGCGAGGAAGGTCGCGCCCTGAGGGCGATGCTTGCGGACCCAGGCGAGCAGTTTGGAACGCTCCGCGTTACTGGCCAGCCAGTCGAGACGGAGCTCGATGGTGGGCGTCTCGCGCCGTGCCGTTTTGATCCCGGCGACCATTTCCAGAGCTGTAGGCGCCGCGACCACGCCACAGATCCGCCCGACACCCGACGCTACCCGACCCATGGCCACCCTCGTGCCCGCCATTCTATTGAAAACACGGCCCATAGCAATGCCTACCGGAGGCCGTATCAAAAGTGTAAAGCACTCCCGCCCAATTTGTTGACGCCCTTGGGGCGGCTTGTTAGTTTCGATGAGCACGTCCCCGCACGGCCCTTAGGGCGTGTTGTCTAAGGAGCATTGTAATGCGCGCGAAGCTAGCTGCATTGTGTGTTTCGATCCTTACGAGCGCGGTCGTTTGCTCAGCTCAGAACGGTCCGGAAGCGGTTCACCTGACCAGCAAGCAGCCGGACTACTCTACCGTGTATTGCTCCGGATTCATGAGCGACCCCAAAGTGCCGGATGATACCCGGCTTATTTCGGGCGAGCAGGCCAATTACAAGATCATCTTCGCTCGCGGAGACTATGTGTACCTGAACCGCGGCGAGGATAAAGGGGTAAAAATCGGTGACCGTTACGCGATTGTGAGGCCGGACAGCGATCCAGCCAACGAATGGTTCTATGGGCAGCCGAAGCTGACCAAAGAAATGGGCACGCTATACAAGGATGCGGGCCAGGTTCGCGTGGTCAACGTTCAGGCGAAGGTTTCCGTCGCGGAAGTGGTGTTCTCTTGCGATTACATGCAGCGCGGCGATCTCGCCCGGCCGTTCGAAGAGCGACCCACACCCCCATACAAGGATGCCAGCAAATTCGATCATTTTGCGCCGGTTACCGGTAAGCCCGTGGGAACGGTGGTCACCTCGTTTGACTATCACCAGGTGCTGGGACGCGGCGACGTAGCGTATGTGAATGTCGGGGCGGGCAAAGGCGTAAAAGTGGGCGACTACATGCGCGTTTTCCGATATCAGGAAGCGAAGAAGGACGTAGCGGCGTCGGCGTCAGAAGCCGATATGCAATATAAGGTCTACGGCTTCGGAAGCGCGCCGAAAAAGTATGAAGCGAAGGATTTACCTCGCGAAGTGTTGGGCGAAGGGATCGTGCTGAGCGTAACTCGGAACGCGGCAACGGTGCTGATCACTTATGGCATGGAAGAGATGTATGCGGGAGACTTCGCAGAAATCGAATAGTTTGAAATGCCGGCAGATCTTCAAGGCCCGCGCGGGCGCTTCTCGCGCGGGCTTTTTTTTTTTCCAAGCTCACTCGCCGGGCGAAGCACCGTCGTCGATGAAGACCTCGCACGTAAATCCAAAGACTTGGGTCTCGGCATCCCGCCACGCTTCCCGAGGCAATAAAGCTTTCCGGCAGGCTTCTTCGAGAAATTGCTCGCGAGTAAGGCCGTGCTCCGCAGCAACTTGCGGGAGCAGAAGGCCCCGGCGCGTACCCTGTGCAATGAGCAGGCCGTGGCGGCCGACCTCAATTTCGGTGGGATCGATCGCGGCGGGCGGCGAAAGCAGCGATATCTCAATCTGAAGTGCGCCAAGATCTTCCAGCCGCACGGGCGCGAAGCGAGGGTCCTGCAAAGCGGCACTGGCGGCGCAGCGCACAACGCTGTCTCCCAGTGGTTCGTCCGCATCGATGACGCCTATGCAGCCGCGCAGGCGTCGTCCAGAGCGTAGCGTCACAAACACTCCGCACCGCTCGGCGAAAACTCCATCGTGGGGAATATTCTCTGGGAGCTGAGTGCGGGAGACAGCCTCCTCAACAGCGTGCCGCGCCAAGCGCAGCAGATTCTGGCGGTCAGCTTCAGAGAGGGACAGCATCCTCGGTTTTCTCGCGGCCCTGCAGCAAGCGAAGCTTTCGGCGTTGCTTGATGCGATCGTCGAGCTGTCCCCAGAAACGCAGGAAATACTGCGCAGCAGAAACCAAGGCGCTCGCGACCACCAGCCACAGCAATAGCAAAGCGAGTGGCTTCAACGAGGGATGTCTTGCGCCGGCGATCAGGACCGCGACGGCGCAGACCTGCAGAACCATTTTCGTCTTCCCGAGGATCGAGGCGTTTATCGTGAAGCCTTCGGTCGAGGCGATGCTTCGCAGTCCCTGGACCGTGAATTCGCGCCCGACGATAATGACGACCATCCATGCAGGTACCAGCTGCATGCTCACCAAGGAAATAAATGCGGCGGAAATCAGCAATTTGTCCGCAATCGGATCCAGAAGCATCCCCAGGGTGGTGACCTGCAACCGGCGCCGCGCAAAATAACCGTCGGCCCAGTCGGTGGCGGCAGCCATGAGAAGAATCAAGACACCCCAAAACTCGAAATGCATGGGGAACCCCCACAACTCTACGTTTGGGCTACGAGTCAGCAGAATCACAATGAGGACGGGAACGAAAAAAATCCGAAGCAGCGTCAATCCGTTGGGGAGGTTCATGGGCGCTTAGCAGTGGAAGAGCTAGTCTTCTCGGCCACTAACCACCGCCGAGCCTCACTATAGACCCGGGTTACGCAGGCGTCAACGCCCGCGGAGCGCGGTAAGCGGCGTGGGGGCAAGTACTTCCGGGTTAACCACGCCGAAAGGTTTCACCGGGCGCGCAGAATACTTTTTCGTAACACCTAGGCTGCAAACCTGTGCAAATGTTGGAATTAGCTTTGGAACCGCGGTGCCATCCGTTCAGAGCATGAACGGATTCGTCAATCACAACAAGCTATTTGTTATGTGCGGCTTACAAAGAGGACAGGCGAGATTTGGGCGAACCTAGCTAATCGTGCGCGCTAAAGGCCAGAGGGGCTATTTTTTTGTTTCCACAGCGTTTTCCACAATATAGGGAACTCAGCCGGCGGCGTGGCGGCCGCAGTCTTGTGGCCCCCGGAGCACCGAAAAGCTCCATTCCGCGCAACTTTACCGCAGAGTTATGGCCTTCCATCGCCGTAACTTGCTCAAATTGCACGAGGACCACGCAACAGGCGCACCGGCAGGAACAAAATGGCGCTGATAAGTTCAAGCACGCCGCCGACAGCGATGCCCACGATGCGGAAAGGAAGCAGAATCAGCCAGACGAAGGGATAGGCGATCAGCGCCAGCAATGCCAGCGGCCAGCACAAGATAAATAAAATGACCCACAGCAGAAAGGCAGCCATCGTAGTGTCTCCACTCCAAGTTACGTAAGCGCGAGTTTAGAAGTTCCCTGGGCGGTATATTCGCTCAAACGGAGGCTACGCGCAATCGAGACCGGCACTTCGGCATCCATCAGCATGTGGGAATCTTCGACTACAGAGTGCAGCACGCGTCCCATGGCGTGGACCAAGGCAAGCGTGCGGCCCTCGGCCAGGGGCAGCCGCAGCGACATGGTCACCACCGGATCGACAGGCATGGCGGCATCAATACGCCTCAGCAGTTCGTCGATGCCTTTTCCCGTCAGGCCGGAGACCAGGACTGGCCCGGAGTCACCTGCTCTCGCGACACTGGATTCGAGCGTTTCTCTCAGCAGCGGCGACAGCAGGTCGATCTTGTTCAAGACACGCAGCTTCGGCCGATTGGTCACGCCGAGGTCGGCGAGAATCTTGTCGACTTCTTCGTCCAGTTCGTCGTGATGCGGATTCGAGACATCGCTGACGTGCAGAATCACGGCGGCTTCCTGGACTTCTTCCAGGGTCGCGCGAAAGGCAGTAAGCAAACCCTTGGGAAGATCGCGGATGAATCCGACGGTGTCGGACACCAGCACGCGACGGTTCGACGGCAAACGGATGGCGCGAATCGTGGGATCGAGAGTCGCGAACATGCGCGAGGAAACCAGGACTTCGGCGCGACTGAGCGCATTGAACAGCGTGGACTTGCCGGCGTTGGTGTACCCCACCAGCGCCACGGTGCCGAGCGGGATAGCGTTGCGGGCCTCGCGGCGAAGAGATCGCTGTTTGCGGACGTTGTCGATGGCCTTCTGAATCTTACTGACGCGGTCGCGAATGCGGCGCCGGTCGGTTTCTAATTTTTTTTCGCCGGGACCGCGTACGCCAATGCGCCCTGCTCCGCCGCCGGCGCCACCCGCGCCGCCCCCGCCGCTCTTTCCGCCCAACCTGGACATCGACGTGCCACGCCCGGTCAGGCGCGGCAGCATGTAGTTCAACTGCGCGAGTTCGACCTGTAACTGCCCTTCGCGGCTGCGCGCGTGGCGCGCGAAAATGTCCAGAATGAGTTGCGTGCGGTCGATGACGCGGCACTCGGTCAGAGCCTCGATGTTGCGCTGCTGAACCGGCGACAAGTTGCCATCGAATATGATTAGCGGCGCCTTGTGAGCCGTTGCTTCGGCGCGAATCTCATCCAACTTGCCGCGCCCGACGAGGGTCGCCGGATCGGCAGCGTCGCGCACCTGGTATACCGTGCCCGTGACTTCGGCGCCGGCGCTGCGCGCCAGTTCGACGAGTTCGGCGAGAGATTCGCGGCCCTGCTCACCCGCGAGCGTTCCCGGAATGCGACGGGCGCGTTTCCAGGTCACGCCGACGAGTAAGGCGCGTTCCGCGGACGAGGTCTGATGCTGAGTCTTCATGGCTTGAATTGGATTGGCGTCATGGTGCCGATGGAGGCGTCAGTGGTTGTGGGAACAGTTTGCGGAAGGAGCCTTTCTCCACGATTCGGATTATACGCTGGTAGCTTGCGCATCGCGACTTGGATCGAGGGCTTGCTGGATCCACTTCAGAGCCTGGTCTTGCACCTGCGGACCGTCGCCGAAACCCTCACACCAGCGAACGCCGGCCTCTTTGCGGAACCATGTCGTTTGACGCTTGGCGTAGCGTCGCGTGACCTGTTGAATGGCGTTGCGGGCTTCTTCCATCTTCATATTTCCGCGCAGAACTGCACGCAGTTCGCGATACCCGATAAAGTCGAAAGGTTTCGCGTTTTCGGCCAAGCCGCCGGCGAGCAGCGCGCGCACTTCGTCAATCCAGCCATGTGCGAGCATCGCGTCGGTGCGCGCATGAATTCGCTCGTAGAGAGCCTCACGCGGTGGCATCAAGCCAATTTTCACCGGGCGCCATCCCTCCAACGGTACGCGGCCGGAGCGATGGACTACGGACAAAGGGCGCTTCGCCAGCAGGCAGATCTCAACGGCACGTATCAGCTTTTGTTCGTCGCCCGGCGCGATTTTGCGCGAGGCTTCTGCATCGAGGCGCCGCAGGATGCGATGCAAATGACCCGGCGAATGACTCTCGATGACGGCGCGCAATCGCGCGCGCAACTCTTCCGATCTTTGCGGAACATCGGCTAATCCTTCCAACAGGGCGCGCAAGTAAAGCCCGGTGCCAACGGTAAAGACGGGGACGCGGCCGCGGCGGCGCAGATCATCGAGGACCGCGATGGCCATCTGCCGGTATCCGCCGGCGGTCGCGTCTTGCTCTGGCGTCAGGACGTCGATCAAGTGATGCGGAATTCCCCGGCGTTCGGCAACGGTAGGCTTGGCGGTGCCGATGTCGAAGCCCTTGTAGAGTTGCGTCGAATCGCAAGCGACAACCTCGCCGCCGACGCGCTCGGCAAGCCACGTGCCTAGCGTGGATTTGCCCGAAGCCGTCGGCCCTACGATGGCGACGAGCGGCAAGATCGATTTGTCGTGAGTCATGGGAACAAAAGATGGCGAGCGCGGACAAAGATGAAAATCAACACAAACAAGGCAATTAGAAGACTGCCGAGAACTTGTTGGCGAACGAGTTTCACTTAGTGCGCGTATTCAGGCTGCAAATTATAGTAATACGTAAATCGCAATTCGATATACGGTCCGCTGAATTGGGGCGGTAACGGTTCAAATGGAGTAGACGCGCGAATCGAAGAGATCGCAGCCCGGTCTAGCGGTTCTTTCCCGGACACCTGCACGGTAACCGGCTCACCATCGGGAACCACGCCATTTTTCGTAATACGAAACTGTAAAGACACGATGCCCTTATCTCCCAAACGCACCGATTCCGGCATCACGGCAAACCAATTTCGCTTCACGGTCAGATAGACTCGCTGCAAATAGTCGTTGAAATCCACGCCTTCGGTGGGCGTCAACATTTCGATCGGGCCCATTCCCGCGCCGTGCCCTCCACCCACTGGAGTACTGCTTCCACCGGGCATCTGTCCTCCCCCGGCCATCGGAGCGTTCATTTTTGAAGATTCACGGATCGAATCGTGGAGCGAACTGCCCAACGAACTCTTTGGCAGAAGAAGGGCGTGCTCGGTGGGTTGCTGTTGGGGCGTTTCGAGTTTCAGAGGCTGCTTGGGGGCGTCGGCCTTCGCAGCGTCATCCGATTTGGGTGGCGTCGCGTTCGGTTGCGGTGTGGGCGCGGACGGCAGCTCCTTGGCGCGTTCCGGTTGGGGCACAGGAGGAGGGGCGACGGGCTGTGGCGTGGGCGGCGCCACCTTGCGAAGCACGCGGGGATCGACATGCACCGCAGGCGGCCTAGGGCGCGGCGCCGCTTTCAACTCGTCGAGCGCGCCGGGCGGAAGCAGGATGGTCATCTGGCGCCGAGCCAGTTCGTCCTCTTCCCGCGTTCGCTGATGAGGAGGAAAAATCTTCGGTTCGAGGATAATCAGCGCGATGAACAGCACGTGGAAGGCGAACGAAGAGATCGATTTGATCAGCTCCGCTCTGTTGTGCTCTGGCGAAGGCTCCTTGTTGAGGAGATTGACCTCGCCGGTCATGAAAATATCGGTCTCGACCAGGTCGGACGGAATGTTCTCCAGCGGAGTGACGATTAGTGGAGGCGCAGCGCCTTGCGGGACGGTGATGCGCTCGTCCATGTCGGTCGGCTGCAGCGGCAGGTGATTCGTTTCTTCGACTACGATTTCCGCGTGCTTGACGTCGCGAGGCACCACCACGCGCGCGGCGATCGACTCCAGCGGCAGCGACGACGGGATGGTGCTGTGACCGTCCAGCTGAACGATGGGAAGCATTGCCGGTACCAGCGTGCGCTCGTCGAGCGTGGTAGGGCGGCGGCGCGACGACGGAGCGTCCACCGCCGGCGGCTTAGACCCAAGAGGAACGAGGAATCTGGGAATCATTCGTTTGTTTTCTGCGCGGTGGCAAAGGCTAGCAATTGGACGCGCTCACCGTGCTCCTGGATGCTTGCCATCACACGTTCCGCCAATTCAAGCGCGGCGCGGCCGGCACGGCCGCTGGTCCGCGGTTCGCGCCGGGTACGGACTGCGGCGACAAACTCTTCCAGTTCGGCGCGCAACGGCTCGACTGCCGGTGCCGTCAGCTTCTCAAACGCAAATTCCGGCTGAGGTCCGGGCCGCTTCACCGCCACCCGCAGCGCATCACGGCGCGCGTAGTCCAGCGAAATATATTCGTGCTGCTGAAAAAAACGCATTTTCCGCACACGCTCGGTGGAAACCCGGCTGGCGGTGACGTTGGCCACCGCGCCGCCCGCAAACTCCAGGCGCGCGTGCGCGATATCGACCTTGTCGGTCAGCACCGGAATTCCTACCGCTTTTACTTCGGTCACGTTTTCCTTGACGAGCGTCAGCAATATGTCCAGGTCGTGGATCATCAGGTCGTAGATGACGTCGACGTCCAGGCTGCGCGCCGTAAAGACGCCCAGGCGGTGCACCTCGAAAAAGAGGGGATGGTTCAGTATAGGCTCAACCGCAAGTACCGCGGGATTAAAGCGCTCCACGTGGCCGACTTGCAGAATGCGTCCAAATTGCTTGGCAGCGTGAAGCAGTTCGTCGGCTTCGGCCAAATTCGTGGCCATCGGCTTCTCGATGAGTACATCGAGGCCCATCTCCATCAGCCGACAACCCACAGACGCATGCTGGACGGTCGGGACAGCAACGCTCACGGCATCGGCCGCGCCTCGCAAATCTTCGAGCGACTCCAGAGAGCGCGTTTGAAATTCGGCCGCGACCTGCGCCGCGCGCCCGGAATCTTTGTCATAGATGCCAACGAGTTCGGCGCCCTGGATTTCGCGGTACACGCGAGCGTGGTTGCACCCAAATTCACCGGTACCGACGACGGCGACACGGATCTTCTTGGTTTCCCCAGCCGCCGTGCTCATTCGTTGTTCATTCCCCCGGACGCGGCCCGCGGTTCCACAGGCGCAGCAGGCGGAAACGCCTGAATGGCGATTCCCGCAGCATCCGCGTGCGCCAACAATTTTTCTCTGTCGAACAGTAAGGTGCGCCCCGCATCGAGGGCCAATGCTGTGGCGCGGGCACTCTTCATCTGTTCGATGGTGGGCAGGCCAATGACGGGTACATCGAAGCGCATGTCCTGTCCGGGCTTGCTCACCTTCACCACGACCAGCTGTTTTCCGTTCGTGATGCGCGCAGCCCGCGCGATCGTTTCGTCCGTGCCTTCCATCGCCTCGACAGCCACGCACGCGCGGTCGGAAACGACCACGGTTTGGCCAATGTCCATCGCCGAAATCTGCCGCGCCACTCCGAGTCCATATTCGATATCGGCTCGTTCGCGCTCGTCCGGCGCGCGTTTCGTCAACACGCCTGCTTCCGGCACCAGCGGTTTTAGAAAAAGTGTCGAGTCCACCAGTCGAATGCCTTCGTCTTCCAGCACGCGTGCCACCGCACCAATCAGCGAGTCGGTATTTTTTCGCGGCAACGAGAATAAAAGTTTCGCCAGTTTCCAGTCCGGACGGATCGCGCTGAAAATCTTATTGTGCTTCACTTGCCCGGCCATCACTGCTTGGGTGACGCCTTCTTTGTGCATTAGGTCAATGGCCTTGCTCAGTTCGCCGAGGCTCACCCAGTGCAGACGCTTTGCGGAATTCTCAAGTTCCGCCGAAGCTTCTTCCTTTAACGCGATCACCGCCATCTCGATTCCCTGGCTGCGCGCGCCTTCCAGGACCAGAAACGGAAAGCGTCCGTTTCCGGCGATGAGTCCCCAACCAGAAGTGATTGCATCGGTCATGAATGGCCGTTCGGCCGAGCCTACTTGACGATCCCCCGCTCCGCGGTCTCGATAAACCGGACGAGTTCGGCAACGTCGGCGGAATCCGCCATGGAAGCGCGCATCTCGTTCAAAGCCTGATTGGTATTCAGCTTGGAGCGCAACAACAGGCGGAACGCGCGTTGCAGCGCCTGCATGCGTTCCTCGGAGAAGCCTTTGCGCTGCAGGCCTATTTTATTGATGCCGAAACACGTGGTCTCCCGTTCGGTCACCACCAGGGAAAATGGCGGCACGTCCTGAGTGATCACCGTGGAGGCACCGACGTAGGCGTAGCTTCCCACGCGGCAAAATTGGTGCACGGGCGAGGAAAATCCAATCGTTGCGAAATCTTCGACGGTTACATGCCCGGCCAGCGTCGCTGCATTTACAAACAAGTTGTTGTCGCCAACGTGGGAGTCGTGCCCAACGTGTGACGAAGCCAGAAACATATTCCTGTTGCCGATGGTCGTCCGTCCGCCACCCTTCGCCGTGCCGCGACTGACCGTCACATATTCGCGAAACGTATTTCCCTCGCCGACGACGAGTTCGGTGTGCTCTCCGCGAAACCCAAGGTCTTGCGGATCGCCGCCCACCGAGCTGAAGGGATGAAACACATTGTCCCGGCCAATCGTCGACGGACCTTGCACCACCGCGTGTGCATGCAGCACGCAGCCGTCCCCCAACTCCACTCCATCGCCGACCACCGCGTACGGACCGATCTGCACGCCAGAGCCCAGCTTCGCACTGGGCGCGACCGATGCCTGCAGATGGATGTGCGCAACGCTCATGCTTTGGATTCTTCGACCTTTGCTTCCGTCTTGGTTTCGGCCTTTGGTTTTGGCTCGCGATCCACCATCTTGCACATCAATGTGGCCTCCGCGGCCAGTTGCCCATCCACTGTTGCGCGCCCCTCCAGCTTGGCGAAGTCACCCCCGCGCCAGGAAAGCACCTTGACCTCCAGCTTCAATTGGTCGCCGGGCACCACCGGCCGCCGGAAGCGCGCATCATCTACGGCCACGAAGTAGAGCAGTTTGCTCTCGCGCTCAGGAATCTCCAGCAACAGCAGCAGCCCGCCGGTCTGCGCCATGGCCTCGATGATCAATACGCCCGGCATGATCGGCTTGCCGGGGAAATGCCCCTGAAAATAGTATTCGTTGTTGGTGACGTTCTTGACGCCCACGATGCGCTTCAGCCGCTCCATCTCCAGGATTCCGTCAATCATCAGAAACGGATAGCGGTGCGGCAGTAGTTTCTGAATTTCATTCACGTCGAAAATCATCGGCGCTCCCCATTGCACCGCACACACCCGCACTGCGGCGCCCTCCATTGTCCGGCAAACTTATGATTATATGCGAACCGCGCCGCCCGCGGTATTCATCCGGGGGCGTTGTCGCGCGAATTACCCCTTTTCGGTGAACTTGGAGGTGACCGTCAGAAGCAGGGCCGGCGTCCCCAAAACGCGCCCGTTTGCCGCCGGTTGTCGGCGCTGCTAGGATGTCCCGGCCATGCCCGAATCGCATTTCGCCAAGACACTGTTGAAAATGCTGGCGCCGCGCCTGCCTGAGATGCTCGCGACACTCCGCGCCTTCGTGGTCGCCGAATCGTCGAGCCTCGAAAAAGCCGCCGCGGACCGCTGCCGCCGCATCATCGCGGCGGAATGGCGCCAGCGAGGTGTACGCGTCGAGCGACTCGCGCAAAAACATCGCGGCGATCATTTGCGGATCACCTGGTGGCCCGAGAAATCGCGTCCCGCCGGACAGCTTCTCGTGCTCGGGCACTACGACACCGTATATGCATCGGGTACGCTCGCAAAAATGCCGTTTCGCGTCGCGGCCGGCAAAGCCTACGGTCCAGGAACTTTCGACATGAAGGCCGGCATCGTCCAGGCGCTCTTCGCGTTGGATGCTCTGCAGCACATGGCCGCGTCACAGCGTAAACGCGTCATCTTTCTATGGACCTCGGATGAGGAGATCGGCAGCGAATCTTCTCGCAAGATCATCGAAACGGAAGCGCACCGCAGTGACGCCGTCTTCGTCCTGGAACCCTCTTTCGGTCCTCGAGGATTGCTGAAAACGGCTCGCAAAGGCGTAGGCGAAGCCGAGATTATCGTCCACGGGCGCGCCTCGCACGCCGGCCTCGCTCCACAAGAAGGCATCAACGCCATCCACGAACTTGCGCGCCAAATCACGCGCCTGCAGGAATGGAACGATCTGCGCCGCGGCGTCACTATCAACGCCGGACTCATCGAAGGCGGAACACGCACCAATGTAATCCCCGACCGCGCCCGCGCGGTCCTCGACCTGCGCGCTTTGCGGATCGCCGACATGCAGCGCCTGGAGCGTCACCTGCACGCACTTCGCCCCACACTTCCCGGAGCGCGTCTAGAAATTCGCGGCGGCTTCAATCGCGCGCCCCTCGAACGCAAGATGAGCGCTGCTTTGTTCGCCCGCGCCAAATCACTGGCTGCGCAAATGAACCTCTCGGTGGATGAATGCACCGTCGGCGGAGGCTCCGACGGCAACCTCACCGCCGCCTGCGGCATTCCCACGCTCGATGGTCTCGGCGCGGTGGGTGACGGAGCTCATTCCTCCCACGAACACATATTGCTCAAGACGATGCCCGCGCGCGCCGCACTGCTCGCCGCTCTGATTCACTCCGTGTGATTCCCCGATATTGGCGCTGGAAGGAAAAATGTGGGCGCGTCGGTTTAACCTGACGAAGGAAGGGTATGTCTCCTGCCGCTCACATATAAGTCTTGCGCAAATAAGCCACCGTGGCCTGTGCCAGTTCCTCGTAGCTGATGTGCAGCACTTCCTGGATCGCGCCTTCTGTCGAGCTTCCCTCGGCAATGCGGTTCAGAATCCTCTCCATATCGCCCATCCCGTCGGCCTGCACGATGTACTCGACATTCGCAAGCGCCCAGGCATACGCGTAGCTGGCAATCGTGCCCGACAGCTGCATCCACGACCCTTCCAGCTGCCCCAGGGCCATCGCCTGCTTCTCGTCATAGACCTGCACCAGCACTGCGGCATTGTCTTTGCTCCGTTGCCCTTCCATCCATTGGGCAATTCCCTCTTGCAGCCACACCGGCGCGCGGCCATGCGTCTTTTGCCCCACAAAACTGTGCGTCAATTCGTGCCTCAGAACTCGCGACAGGTCCGGGGTCAGGCTCGTCAAGCCCTGCACCGGAATGCGAAGGCGGCCATCATTTAACGCGCCCACCCACCCTGGCGCGCGCGTGATATCCGCGAACGCCTGCTGCGTGTAGAGAATTACGCCGATCGAATCCGGCGGCGTGAAGTTCAGCTCCGACTCGATAGCCGAGAAGTGCATCTCCAGCGCTCGCAGGATTTCCCGCGCAAGTTCGGGCTCCGCCTCGCCGCTGTAGCGCAGCGTAAAATGACTACTTTCATTTTCTTTGTAATTTTCCTCTTCCTGATTGTCGCGTTGGGCCTTGGCTAGCGCGTTCTGCACTTCCGGATCCGGCCGCAATGCCAGCGCACGCTTCCACTCGGCCACCGCCAGATCCGGCTTGTTCATTCCGTAGTAAGCCCAGCCCGCCAGCTTCGCTACCTCGGGATCATCGGGAGCGACGCGCCGTGCACGCTCTAGATATTCGATTGAAGCCTTGTACTCGCTCCGCTTCAAATGTAAGAACGCAACGTTCATCAACATGACGGGATTGTCCGGCGTGAACGTCAATGCTGTCCGTTCGTCCGCGAGCGCGTGCTCCAGGTCGCCATGCCCCAATTCGAATTGCGACGCTGCATGCAACGCAAGCGCGGCCCTCTCGCTCGCCGCAGGACCACCGGAACGCGCCTCACCTTCAACGTGCGCCAGATAGTTGCGATCGATCGCGCCGTCATGGACGGCGGCCTTCTCGATTTCCGCACTGGCCTCCATGGACGGCGGAGTAATTCCCATGTTTGCCGCGGATTCCGCTCGGGACGATTCCCCCACCACCGGCGCCCCCGTACCCCGCTCGATGTGATCCACCATCGATTTGGGCAGGCTCAATTCGCCGGCAGGCGTCTCGTAGCGGATCTTGTCACCGTCTTCCACCGCGCTGAGCGCCACAATCCGGCGGCCATTCTTCAAGACGATCGTGTCCGAGGCGCTAGCCGGAAATGCGATCGCGAGCCAGCACAGCAGCACCGTGCAAAACGCCCGCAAAGACGCACGTCCTCGCGGGCGCACTGAGTCAAAAAAACGCCGCATTTCCCCATTCTAGTCGCCTGCGCACACTCGCCGCCCCACGCCTTGTTTCTCGATGCCGAAAGTGACTACACTTGTGGCATGCGGTTAGGGGTAGCCCTCCTCGGGCTTTGTTGTCTAGCGGCACCTTCCGTGGCGTCGCCCGGGGACAAGTCTCCTCACGACCTCTACGAAGCGCTGAACGCCCTCCGCCCCGACCCTTCCGCCACCTACGAAATCGCCAGCGCCGACCGCATCGAGCTCCGCCGCGCCGACGCAAAGCTCTCCTTCGAACAGGGCAAACTCACATTCTTCGCGCCCCTCGACGGGCGCATAACCGGCGCGGTCTTCGCCGGGCGCGGGCACGTCCTCGCAGCGCCCCGCGACCCTGTTGAAAAGCAGCAAATGGCTCGTTTTCTTGGCACCCCCATCCTGGATCAGGACTTCACCAGCGTGTGCCTGCGATTCACGGACGACACTGCGGTTGAACTTCTTCATCAACTACAAGACGCAAAAATTTCCCCGCAGCAAGACTCGGAGTTTGTGGCGCACTGGAACGCCGTTCTGGCGGCCGTAAATCCATCGCAATCGCTACGCATCCTGCTCGGAGGCCTCTCCGCTAACCCGCAACCCTATTTTCACGCGGCGGTTGATGGCGTAACGACGGGGCTTTTCGATGTGATGGTCGATCTGCAGCGGCCCGAGGCCGTGCTCCTGGGCCAGCCGAGAAAATCGGGTGCGGCCGCTTCTTACGACGTCTGGGCTTCCTATCCCGTACCCGATGCCCAGCTCCATCCCCGCGGCTTTCGCGCTCTCGACTACGAGATCAACACATCGATACTCGCGGACACTTCCCTGGACGCAAAAACGGACCTGCGCATGCGCGCGGAAGTCTCCGGCGAGCGCGTGTTGATATTTCAACTTGCGCGAGCGCTTAACGTGGACACGGTCACCGGCGAGCGGGGCGAATCGCTCACCTATTTTCAGAACGAAGGCATGAATTTGCAGGATCGCAGCACTCGCGGAAGCGACTATCTCTATGTAGTGCTGCCGGCGCCATCCGAGAAAGGCACGGAATTCACGCTTCACTTTCACTATCGAGGCGCGGTAATCGAAAATGCCGGCAACGGTGTGCTGTTCGTGAGCGCGCGGGAGAGCTGGTATCCCCACTACGGAGGACCGGCGGATTTCGCCAGCTACGATCTCACCATGCGATGGCCGCGCAAGTTGCGCCTGGTGGCCACGGGCGCCAAGCGCGATGAACATGACGATGGGGAATTTCACGTCGGTCGCTGGCAGACCGAGAAGCCCGTCGCCGTGGCGGGCTTCAATCTCGGCGACTATGTTTCGTCTTCGCTCGCATCCGAAGCGCACACCGTCGATGTGTACGCCAATCGGCAGCTGGAGCAGGCCCTCGACAGCCGTTTGGAGGCTCCTCAATTGGAAACGCAGATGCTCACGCCCTTAAACATGGGAAGACATGGCAGCGTGAACGCGATGCAGGTTGCGCCGCCCGCTCCGAAACCCAGCGACGCGCTGAAGGCACTCGGGCACCAAATCGACGATTCGATCCGCTTTTACGAAACCTTCAGCGGACCCTTCCCGTTCCAAAAGCTGAGCGTATCGCAAATCCCTGGCACATTCGGCCAGGGCTGGCCCGGTCTGCTCTATCTCTCTACCTATTCCTATTTGCCGGCGGAAGCCCAGCAACGCGCCGGACTTTCCGAATCCGGACAGGAACATTTCACCGAGCTCGTACCCTTCCACGAAGTCGCCCATCAGTGGTGGGGCAACGTCGTCGGCTGGGACGCTTACCGCGACCAGTGGATCAACGAAGCCATCGCCAACTATCTTGCGCTTCTCTTCGCCGACACCCAGAAGCGCACCGATCATTCCCTGCACGTGTGGCTGGGCCGCTACCGCCAGAATCTTGTCGAGAAGTTCCCCAACGAGGAACAACCGCACTCGGAGATTGGCGCCCTCGAATTGGGGAATCGCCTGACCTCGTCCAAGTCTCCAGCTGGATTCGAAGAGGTCATCTACGGCAAGGGTGCCTGGGTGATTCATATGCTCCGCGAAATGCTTCGTCAACCGGGCGCCAAGAATCCGGACGCGCGCTTTTACGGATTGCTCCACACGCTGGCCACGAAGTACGCGTACCGTGCGCTCTCAACGTCCGACTTGCAGCATGAGGTCGAGGCGGTGATGACTCCATCGATGGATCTGGAAGGCGGGCGCTCGATGGAATGGTTCTTCGAGCAGTGGGTGCGCGGCACGGGTGTCCCACGCTACCGCGTCGAATATTCCGTGCACAACACCGACAAGGGCTACCTGGTTCGCGGGAAACTCTACCAGGAAGATGTGCCTCGCTCGTTCATCGCTCCGGTTCCCTTGTACACGGGAGCGAACGCTGCGCACGCCGTATTGCTTGGAATCGTAGTCGCGGCTGGCCCGGAAACTTCGTTTCATTTCACTACGCAAACGGAGCCGCACAAAATCCTGGTCGACCCGCAGATGACCCTGCTCTGCGTCACGCAATAACCATAGACATCAATACTCATTAATGAGCGGCGCCCTCCAGCGGCTTTTGGTAGATGCGTCTCTGTGTGACGAGAGGACTCGCGGGATTCAGCTGCGCTTTCGCGTCCGCATCCAAAACGTAAGGAAACCCGAGCGGATCGACGGCCGTCCGCGGAAGCAGTCCGGCGGCCACTAGATCATGCACGGACTTTGCGGCGTGGCCGGTGCGTTTTTGATAGTCCGCGACAATCATGTCCAATTGCTTGCAGTCCGCGTCCACCCTCAATAATTGCAGGTGCGTCTCCGCGTTTTGCTTCATCTGCGGATCGGTGGTGGAGCTATAAATCTCGTTCCACAAGAAAGCGGATGTGTCCGCGTTATCGCCCTGCTCCAACACCTTCGCCGCTAAAACCTTCATCCAAACCAGAGCCCCCGGGACTCTGCCTCCTTCCAGAAAAGCCGCCGACGCTTTCTGATAATCCTTGAGCTCAAAATAGTAGATAAATCCCAAGTCTTCGTAGAAGCGCCAGTATTCCGGATTCGCGTGAATTCCCCGGTAAATCAATTCGATAGCGAGATCAGGCCTGCCCGCCCCACTGGGAGGCCCTTCGCTCAGGAACATCGATCCGAAACGGTACGCCACGAGCAGATGGGGATCGAGCGTGGTCGTGACGTCCAGCAACGGCCACAGCAACTCAAAATTTTCATCGTGCCGGACATTCTTGTCGCCGTAATACTGCACGACTCGCGTCCAGTAGAGGTCGGCCATCAGCGGAGCGTATTCCAGGCTCAAGGCTTTCAGCATCGGCCCCGATCGCAGCACCAAGTCGTCCTTCTCCTGGTGCAGTGCATCGCGCTGTACGTCGATTCTCCGCTGCAGCCGCCAGACCCCGGCGAATCCCGCCACCAGCACGACGCATAACAACACCGGTCCCCAATTCCGGCGATTCATTTCAGATTCCGCCGGGAGAAAATAACCGCGGCTGCCGTCAGAACAATCGTGCAATACAGCACCGCGTATGCCGTGTTCTGCAGGATTAACATCCCAGGGATGTGGCGCGCATGCGCCGCCGACGCCATGACGTCGAAATCCTCGAAATTGGGCAAGATGTAAGACAGCCAGCGCAACAATGTTTGCACGGCCGGCGCCATCGTCTCGCTGTGCAGCCCGCGCATTTCCTTCACAAACAGCCCGGACACATACAATCCGGCCGTAAACAGAATTGCCAGCAAAGGCGTCGTGTAGCAGGAAAATAGCAGCGCCAACGCCACGACCAAAGCCAGTTTGAGCAAAATGAAATAAATAGCCACGAGCGCGATCCCGTCCGCGCGCTCCAGCGAGTGCTTGACGTAATACAACGCCGCGAACAGTCCCGCGGCCATCGCCGCCGTGTTGATGCACAGCGTCAGCAGCAGTCCACCGAATTTTCCCAGGAGAAATTCCCACCGCCGCACCGGCTTGGCCAGCAGCGCGTAAAGCGTCCGCTTGTCCATCTCTTTGGACACCAGCCCGACGCCGATAAACACCGCCATCAACAAGCCGATCACCGAGATCGCGCTCAATCCCAGGCTCACGATCACCATCTGCTCGATGCCAATCGAAATCTGCCCCACCAGGATCGCCGCGCACATCATCAGCAGCGCGAAGAAAACCAGGTTGTACAGCACGCGATCGCGCACCGCTTCGCGAAATGTATTCCACGCCACTACACCGACGCGGCTCATTTCCCGCTCACGTCGACCGCGGCCGCTTGCGCGCGGTCCGCCGCGATCAAGTGCATGAAATATTCTTCCAGCGATGCTTTGATCTGCGCCACCGACAAAATTCTCGCGCCGGCGCTGCGAAGTTGCTCGAGCGTCGCGTACAGCTCGCCTTCGTCAATTTGCAACCTGTACCGGTTGCCCGTTCTCGTCGCTTTGCTCAACAACGCCGCCGCGCTCGTGTTTTCTCCCGCAAACTCGAACAGAATCTCCATTCCGTGCGCCTTGATCCCCACAATCTCGTCTGGCGCGCCGACGCCGCGCAACGTGCCTCCCGCAATCACTCCGACGCGATCGCACAACATTTCGGCGTCCGACAAAATATGCGTCGAGAAAAGCACCGTCCGGCCTTCGCGCTTTAATTCCAGGATAATGTCGCGCACTTCGCGCCGGCCCAGGGGGTCGAGCCCCGACATCGGCTCATCCAAAATCACCACGCGGGGGTCGTGCAAAATCGCCTGCGCCAAGCCCACGCGTTGCAGCATGCCCTTCGAATATTTTCGCAACTGGATTTTTCGCGCCGTCTCCAAGCCGACTTTCTTCAGCATCCGCGCGACGCGGTCGCGCCGGTCCGCCGCCTTCAAGTTGTGGATTCGCGCGAAGTAATCCAGGAGCTCAGTGGCAGTAAGGTAGTCGTAGAAATAGGGCTGCTCCGGCAGGTATCCGATGTCCTGATGCATCGCGATATCGCTGATTGGCTTGCCCAGAATGGTCGCCGTCCCAGCGGTCGGAAAGATCAAGCCCACCAGTAATTTGATGGTCGTGGATTTTCCAGCGCCATTCGGGCCAAGGAAGCCGAACACTTCCCCGTCCTCCACGCGCATCGTCAAGCCTTCCAGCGACCTCTTGGTTTTGAGGTGCAGGAAACCGTGCGGGTAGTCCTTGGTTAGATTCTCAATTTGGATCGCCGCATCGGTCATGTCTTCATTGTTGAAAACTAAAGGCTTAGCGTCAATTGCCGTGGGTCAGGGATGTGCGTGGGTAGAAACTTGCCCGGACTCCCGATTTCGACTGCCCCAACGCCGACGGGGGAAAACGACTATTGAGCTAACGAAGGAAGGACGGACGCGTCCGTCCTTCCTTCAAATTTGGATAGGCAAATCCGCAGCGTTCCTTAGGAATCGACGCGGGCTGACCCAATCTGGACAAGCTGCGGTGGAACGGGAGGCGGCGCCATCGGCAACGGCTTCAGCGTCTGCTTGCCGCGCCAATTATCCAGTATTCCCACCTGCTGTACGCAGGAGACCGTGCACTTCGGCGCGCAAAACTTCTCCGTTAAATATTCCCGGTGGCGCATCTCCGGCGTATAGTCCGCCAGCGGAATGCCCGGATACCCCCGCTGCTGCGAGCACCAATGCACCAATCCGTCCTCGCACACATACAAGTAACGCGATCCCGACCGGCAGCGCCAATCGTGTTCTTTTCCACGCGCCACGTTGTGCTGAAAATCGTTGAACCGCGAAAACGAGCTCTTTCCCAGCGACATGATTTCTTCAAAAATTTCGATCTGCCGAGGATTCAAGCCTTTCAGCTGCCCGTTCCCGTCATGAATGATCCCCACGGTGCTCGTAAATCCCAATTCCACGGCCCGGTGCGCGATCTCCAGAGCATCTTCCGGATTCTTCACCCCACTGCCCAGCACCGAATTAATGTTCACCTGAAACACGGCATATTGCGCCAGCCACTCCAGCCGGCTGTCCAGCGTCTTCAGGCTCTTCTTCGACACCTCGTCCGGCGTCACGTTATCAATGCTGATTTGCAGAAACTCCAGCCCGGCATCGTTCAGCTTCCCGATGCGCTCTTTGCTCAGCAAAAATCCATTGGTGATCATCCCGGCATAGATACCGCGCTTGCGCATATGCCGGATCACTTCTTCCAGTTCCGGGTGCATCAAGGGCTCGCCACCGCTGATGGTGATCATCGACGTGCCCATGTCCGCCAGCAGGTCCAGCCGCCGCTTCATCTCCTCCAGCGGCACCGGCTTCGACACCTGGTCGTATTCGTTGCAATACCCGCAATCCAGATTGCAACGCCGCATCGGAATAATGTGCACCAGGAAGGGGTGCTTGGTAGACACCAGCGCCTTGCCGATCTTCAAAATCTCCCGCGTCCGCGAACGCACAAACCGCAGCCGACGCCGCAACAGCACCGACGCGGATGCCGACACCTTCGCCTTGGAAGCGCCTTTTTCCATGAAAGCTGCAGATTCCCCTAAACCCAATTATACATGAGCCCGTATGCCAATCCGCCTGCACCAAGGTTCAATGTTTGGCCAGGACGTACTAGCCAGTCATCCCCCTCGCTGAACTTTTGGGGAGATCGCTTCGTCTAGTCAAATAGGCGTAAGACAACTCGGCAAGGTCCTGCGTCTACTAACCGCAGATGGGTCCGCTCGTCCAATCGTCAACGAGGCGAACGATAGCCAAGTGAGGTGCCGATGCAATCCCTGATCTCCGACCTCCAGTATTCCGCTCGTGAGCTTCGGAAGCGTCCCGGCTTCGTCCTGACCGCCGTTCTCTCTCTCGCTCTGGGTATCGGCGCCACCAGCGCCGTCTTCAGCGTCATCTACGCTGTCCTCATCGATCCCTTCCCTTATCCACACGCCGAGCTCATGACCGAGCCCCGTCTCCTCGACAAAGCCGGCAATCAACGTTTCGCCGGTCTAAGCGGTCCGCAACTCGACCAGATTCGCCAGGCGAAGTCCGTCGAAAGCGTCGTCGCGCTCGACGGTTGGAATCTCACCACCACCGACGGCGACCTTCCCGAAGATGTCAACGCAGGGTACATCTCTCCAAACGCTCCCAATCACTGGGGCGTCCCCGCGCTCATGGGCCGCTGGCTAGTACCGGCCGACGCTCCGCCGGGGCAAGAAGCACAGCCGGTTACCGTGCTCACCTATCAGTTCTGGCAGAAGTATTATTTGGGTGATCCGAACGTCATTGGCCGGAAGATTCAGCTGGTCCACAAGCCCTACGAGGTCGTGGGCGTGATGCCGCCTCGTTTCAAGTGGGGTGAAGCCGACATCTACGTCCCCCAGAAGGTCACCCAGGACCCCAACATCAGTCTCGGAGCGTCCATCCGGCTCCGCCCGGGCGTCACGTTGGCGCAAGCCGACAGCGAGTTGCAGCCGCTGTTCGAAGAATTCGCGAAACAATCGCCAACGCGCTTTCCCGACAAGTTCCGCGTGAATCTCCGCAGCATCGTTGATCTCTACGCCCGGCCTCTGGGCACCACTCTCTACCTCCTGTTGGGCGCGGTCGGTTCGCTTCTGCTCATCGGCTGCGGCAACGTCTCAATCCTGTTGCTCGCGCGTGGCGCCGAACGGCAGCACGAGCTGGCCGTGCGCGCGGCCATCGGCGCCAACCGGATGCGCATGGTTCGCCAGCTGCTCACCGAATCGCTCGGCATCGCTCTTGTCGGTGCAATTCTGGGCGTCCTCCTCGCCTGGAAAAGTCTGCCTCTAATCGTCGCCTGGATGCCGCACGCGTTTCCCGCCGAGTCGGTGATCAAGATCAACGTGCCTGTGCTGCTGTTCTGCGTTGGCCTCGCGCTCGCCACTTCGATCATTTTTGGCCTGTCGCCCGCTCTTCAGCTCTCCCGCCCGGACGTCGCCCGGCTGATGCAAGGCAGCAGCCGGCGCGTTGCGGGCAGCACCAGCGCCAAGCGGGCGCACAACGCGCTCGTCGCGACGCAGGTGGCACTGACGATTCTTATGCTCACGGGCGCCAGCGCGGCCGGGAAAGGCTTTCTTCACCTGGTCAACGCGCATCTCGGCTACGACCCGCACTTCGCGATGTCCGTCCCGATTCCGGTCCACGAAAACACCCACGGCACATGGAAGGACCGCTCCGAATATTTCGACCAGCTCCGTGCGAGGCTGGGAAGCATGCCGGAAGTGGTTTTGGCCGGCATTTCCACCAACGCCACGCCGCCTTCCAACGGCAGGACCCAGCAATTTGAGATTTTCGGAAGCGGATCAGGCGAAAAACCGGAAGCGCTGGTGAATTACATCAGCCCCGAGTATTTTCCCGTGCTCCACATTCCTCTGGTTCAGGGGCGCATCTGGGATCACGCAGAAACCATGCGTGGGGCGCCACTTGCGGTGATCAATCAGACGATGGCCCGCCAGTTTTGGCCTAACACCAATCCCGTCGGCCAGCAGATCCGCATCCCGGACCTTAAAGACGAACCGTACTCTCCCGCTGCGCCAGGTATCGAGGGCGCCTGGCTGCAAATCGTCGGCGTCGTCGCAGATGCTCTCGACGAAGGGTTGCGCAAGCCGATCAAGGCCGCCATCTACGTTCCCTACAGTCTGAAAATGTACATGTTCACGCAGATTCTGATTCGCACGCGCATTCCCCCGGCGTCGATGCTGCGCGACATTCGCGCGCAAGTCGTTCATGTGGACCCCGACCAACAGATCACGCACGCTCAGGATCTCGAGACCTGGATCATCAACGAGGATGAATACGGCCAGCAGCGTTTCGTCGCGACCCTGTTCGGCGTGTTCTCGATTCTCGCGCTCGTCCTGGCTGCCGTCGGCCTCTACAGCGTGGTCTCCTACGGCGTCGCCACGCGCACCAACGAATTCGGCATCCGCATGGCGCTAGGCGCGAAAGCCGCTGACGTATTCCGCCTCGTGCTGTCGTCGACCGCGATGAGCCTAAGCATCGGCCTCGCCACCGGCCTGATCCTCAGCATCGCTTTCGACAAACTAGCCACCAAGTGGGTCAACGAAAGCTCCCACGACCCGCTCATCCTGGCCGGTGTAACGCTCATACTCATCGCCGCCGCGGCGTCCGCCTCATTCGTCCCAGCCCGCCGCGCCGCCGCAGTAGATCCTATGGTCGCGCTCCGCTACGAGTGACAAACGCCGCGCCGCCAACACCCGTAGGGGCACGGCACCGCCGTGCCCTCCGCTGCAAACGATGCAACCGCAGTTGTAGCGGCCGCTTTCCGAAGCGGGCGCTTTTCTCGAACCCCGCAACATGAAATTCCTCCCGCGACATTCACCCGCAATAGACCGCACGCGGGCAACCTCTACCCCGCGCAACCCCTCCAACTCGACCAAGAAGTCCCGTGCCGCATCGAGGTGCCGATGCAATCCCTAGTCTCCGACCTGCGCTATTCCGCCCGTGAACTCCGCAAGCGCCCGGGTTTCACGCTGACCGCCGTCCTCTCCTTGGCCCTCGGCATCGGCGCCACCACCGCCGTCTTCAGCGTCATCTACGCCGTCCTCATCAACCCCTTTCCGTATCCGGACGCCAATCGCCTGATGGAAATTCATCTCCTCGATTCACAAGGCAACGACCGGGTCACTGGCTACACTGGTCCCGAAATCGCCGAACTCCGGCGTGTCAAATCGTTCGAGAGCGTGGTCCCATTTCAATACGGGCACCTCACCACGACGGACGGCGATCTGCCCGAAGACGTCCGCGCCCTCTCGATCTCGCCGGACTCCCCCAATCACTGGCGAATTTCCGCCCTGATGGGGCGTTGGCTGATCCCGTCCGACGCTCCGCCGGGACAAGAACCCGCGCCTGTCGTTGTCCTCACCTACAAATTCTGGTGGCGCTATTTCCAGGGCGATCCGCACGTGATCGGCCGCACCATCCGCCTCGTCCACAAGCCTTACCAGGTCGTCGGCGTGATGCCACCTCGCTTCCAATGGGGAGAGAGCGAAATATATCGCCCGGCCAAAGTCACGCAGAATCCGAACCTTGGCTTCGCTGTCTCGTTGAAGCTCCGCGAGGGTGTCGCCGCGGCCCAGGCCAATGCCGAATTGCAATCCGTGGTTGAGCAAATCGCTAAAGTTCGGCCCGCTTATTTCCCGGCAAGATTCCGCGTCGACCTGCAAAGCATCGTGGACCTCTATACGCGCCCTTTCGGCACGACCCTCTACCTTCTTCTCGGCGCGGTAGGGTCGCTGCTGCTGATCGGCTGCGGCAATGTTTCCATCCTTCTTCTCGCCCGCGGCATCGAGCGCCAGCACGAATTGGCCGTCCGCTGCGCCGTGGGCGCCGATCGTGTTCGCATCCTTCGACAACTCCTCACCGAGTCTTTTGTCATCGCGGGCACGGGCTGCGCACTCGGCTTGCTCATCGCCTGGCGCGGCCTCGCCTCCATCGCCGCGTTCAAGGAGTCTTTGCCCGCCGAAGCCATAATAAAGATCAACATACCCGTGATGCTTTTTTGCATCGCTCTGGCCTTCGCCACCACGATCCTTTCGGGCCTGTGGCCGGCGCTACAAATCTCGCGGCCCAACCTTCCTCAGCTCTTGCAAAGCAGCGCGCATCGCATCGCGGGTACCACGCGTGCACGCCGAACGCACGCCGTCATGGTCGGCGCTCAGGTCGCGCTGACCGTCCTCCTGCTTACCATCGGCGGGTCGGCCGCTAAAGGCTTCGTGCGGCTCATGCATACCGATCTGGGCTACGATCCTCAAAATCGCATGTCTCTCTCGATTCCCATGCACGACAACTCGCACATTTCCTGGCAGGATCGCGCCGAATTTTACGAGCAGCTCCGCGCCAGAATCGCCGCCATGCCGCAGGTCGTCGATGCCACCGTTTCCAGCAATGCCACTCCGCCTTCGAACGGCAATGACGTTCGCGTCGAATTCATGGGTCGCGGCGACCTCGGAACACCGGAAATTCGCATGAATTTCATCAGCTCGGAATACTTTTCGTTTCTGCGTATTCCCCTATTGAAGGGCCGGGTGTGGGATCGCGCGGAGACGATGCGTGCGGCGGGTCTCGCCGTTATCAACCAGTCGATGGCGCGCCAATATTGGCCAAGCGGCGACGCTGTCGGTCACGAACTTCGCACGCTCGACTTGATAGACCAGCCACCGGCTGCTCCGTCCGCTCCTGGCGCCGTCGGCTGGCTGCAGATCATCGGTGTCGTCGCCGACTCTCGCAACGACGGCTTGCGCGACGCGATCAAGCCCGCGATCTACGTTCCCTATTCGCTGCACATGTGGTCGTACACGCAAATCCTCGCGCAAACCCGCGTTCCGCCAATGTCAGCGCTTCGCGATATCCGCGAGCAAATCGTTCAGGTCGATCCCGACCAGCAAGTCACCGAAGCTCGCGACCTCCACACCTGGATTGCCCAACAACCCGAGTACGCCCAGCAGCGCCTGGTGGCTACCCTCTTCGGCGTTTTCTCCGTCCTCGCCTTATCGCTCGCCGCGGTCGGCCTTTACAGCGTCGTCTCCTACGGCGTCACCACCCGCACCAACGAATTCGGCATTCGCATGGCCCTCGGCGCCAAAGCCTCCGACATCTTCCGTATCGTTCTATCGTCCACATCGGTGAATGTTGGCGCGGGACTCGCAGCCGGCATTTTGTTGTGTGTGATCTTCGGCAAACTCGCCACAAAATGGGTCAACGAAAGTTCGCGCGATCCGCTCCTCCTCGCAGGCGTCGCGTTTTTGCTAATCGCCGCCGCACTCCTCGCCTCGCTCGTCCCAGCCCGCCGCGCCGCCGCCGTCGACCCCATGGTCGCCCTCCGCTACGAATAACCGTTCGCCCTCGTGGGTGCCGCACCCTCGCTTTTTGAGGGTGCGCGTCTAGACGAAACTCCACTCACGTCTCAACGACATGCACGGTCAACCCGAGACTGGTCCTCCGCTCTTAACCCTGACCGCGCTTGGTTGCGATCCGAACCAGCCCCGCCAACCTCGCGCTGGCGTGAGCCCGCGCGCCACCCTACAATGCACACGCACAAAAATATCCATGGGACCTCTAACCTCTGACCTTCGCTACTCCGCCCGCGAATTTCGCAGGCGCCCCTACTTCACGCTCACCGCCATCTTCTCCCTGGCCATCGGGATCGGCGCCACGAGCGCCGTCTTCAGCCTCATCTACGCCGTCCTCCTCAATCCCTACCCCTACCCCGGCGCCAACCGCATCGTCGAACTTCGCCTGAAAGACAAAGCCAGCAACGACCACTACGTAATTTTGAGCGGCCAGCAACTCCGCAAACTCCAGCAAGCTCGTTCGGTCGAGAGCATCGTTGGAATCACGTGGTGGAATCTCACGACTACCGACGGCGACCTGCCCGAAGATGTCCAGGGCGTCGCGGTCTCCACCGACTCGCCCAATCATTTCGGAATCCCCGCCGCAAAAGGCCGCTGGTTCGTTCCTTCCGACGCGCCGCCTGGAGAAGATCCCCAACGTGTGGCGGTCCTCAGCTACGAATTCTGGCAAAGATATTTCGTCGGCGATCCCAACGTCATCGGCAAGAAACTCCAACTCGTTCACCAGACCTACGAGGTCATCGGCGTGATGCCGCCGCGCTTCAGGTGGGGTGACGGCGAAGTTTACCTCCCGCTCAAAGTAACCCAGGACGCAAGCCTTAGCGTTGGCTGCTCGATCAAGCTGCGTCCCGGTGTCACGCCCGCGCAAGCCGACGCCGAACTCCAGCCCCTTGTCGAACAGTTCGCGAAAGAATCGCCGTCGCACTATCCCGACACCTTTCGCGTCGACCTCCGCAGCATCGTGGACCTCTACGCCAGGCCTCTGGGTCCCACGCTGTACCTGCTGCTCGGCGCGGTCGCCTCGCTGCTTTTGATCGGCTGCGCCAACGTTTCCATTTTGCTCCTGGCGCGTGGCGCGCAACGCCAGCACGAACTTGCCGTGCGCGCCGCGGTCGGCGCCGGCCGCTTGCGCCTGATTCGCCAACTGCTCACCGAATCTCTCGCGATCGCCACCGTCGGTGCCGCAATCGGCACACTCTTTGCGTGGCGAAGCCTGTCGGTAATCTCCGCGTTCCTTCCCCGGAGGTCGTTTCCCTCGGAATCGGCGATTCGCATGAACGTCCCGATATTGCTTTTCAGCATCGGCCTGGCTTTCGTCACCACCATGCTCTTCGGCCTCTGGCCCGCGCTGCAGCTTTCTCGCCCGGAAATCGCGCGCCTGATGCAAATCAGTGCGCGCCGCGTGGCCGGAAGCGCCAACGCTCGCCGCACCCACGGAGTGATGATCGGCGCGCAGGTTGCTCTCACCATTCTTCTGCTCACCGCGGCCGGCGCCGCCGCCAAAGGCTTTCTGCGGCTGGTGAATACCGACTTGGGCTACGATCCGCGCAACGCGATGTCGCTGCCCATCCCCGTCCATCAAAACTCGCACGTCTCCTGGCAGGATCGCGCCCAATATTTCGAACAACTCCGCGCCAAGCTCGCGGCCATGCCCGAAGTCGTCGAGGCGGGCCTTTCGACCAATGCCACTCCGCCGCTGCCGGTCGGCAGCGTTCCCATTGAGATCATGAGCCGCCAGCAAGCCGAGCAACCCGAAGTTCGCGTTAATTTCATCAGCCCCGAATATTTTTCCGTGCTGAAGATTCCCCTGTTGCAGGGTCGCCTCTGGGATCACACCGAAACGATGCGCGGAGCGCCGCTCGCCATCGTCAACCAGACCTTGGCTCGCCAGTATTGGCCCGATGGCAACGCCATCGGCCAGCAGCTTCGCGTCCCAGAGCTGCGAGACGAGCCGCCGTACTTTCCGGCCGCCACCGGAAGCACCGGCTGGCTGCAAATCGTCGGGATCGTCGGCGACGCCCGCAACAACGGCCTGCGCAATCCCACCAAACCTGCCGTCTTCGTGCCCTTCACGTTGCGCATGCCCATGTACACACAGGTTCTCGTCCGCACGCGCGTCCCGCCGCTTTCCATTCTTCGCGACATGCGCCGCCAGATTGTCGAGATCGATCCCGAACAACAAACCACTCACGTGCGCGACCTCGAAACCTGGATCACCGGACAGGAGGACTACGCCCAGCAGCGCCTTGTCGCCGCCCTCTTCGGCCTGTTCTCGATTCTCGCCTTGGCCCTCGCCGCCGTCGGCCTCTATAGCGTCGTCACCTATACCGTTGCCACGCGCACGAACGAGTTCGGCATCCGCATGGCCCTCGGTGCCAAGGCCGGCGACATCTTTCGCGCGGTGCTCGCTTCCACGGCCATCAATGTAGGCGCAGGCCTGGCCGCCGGCCTGATCCTAAGCTTCGCTTTCGACAAGCTAGCGACCAAGTGGGTAAGCGAAAGCTCCCGCGACCCACTCATCCTCACCGGCGTAACCGTCCTGCTGATCACCGTCGCGCTGCTCGCCTCCCTTGCGCCGGCCCGCCGCGCCGCCACCGTAGACCCCATGGTCGCCTTCCGCTATGAGTAGCTCTGGTAGCGGCCGCCGACCGGTTTACGCTGATCCGTGACCACAACCAAGCACCGCAAACCACCTATAGGTAACGGGGCAATTTCCGATTACCGCGTTGCTGCGGACTTGGCGGCTAGTGACGGATGGCCGCCGAAATTCGGGATCGAACCGCAGATAGCTGTTCGATCTCGCGACGATTCTTCCCGCAAGTGGACACCTGGCGGACAGTTCCCGCTGCCGGCAAACCGCTAAATCCAGGTAGCACAGCAAGTTAAAAGTGCGGAAGGTCGGAAGAATACGTGCCCGTAACACACCGGATTTTTAGCAATGCGCCGATGCGGATCGCTTCGGCGGGTTTGCGGTTCGGGATTCGCATGGCCTACAACATGTTGGAGGATTCTTAAATGTTCCGATCCATTGCTCGCGTCGTGCTTCCTGTTGGCGTGGTACTTGTTTCCGTCTTGGCGTCCTTGACCAACGCCCAAATCTCGCCGAGCCTGCCCAATCCGACCACGGCGCCGAATCCGCTGACGACGACGCTATCCATTTTTCGCAGCAATATGCAGGACAAGATCATGAAGTCGGCGGACGCGATGCCAGAGTCCAAGTACAGCTACCGGCCGGCGAAGGACGTTCGGTCGTTTGCCGAGATCCTGATTCATTTGGCGGATATTTCCTACACATTGTGTTCAAACGTCAAAGGTGAAGCGACCCCTGGCACGGCTGCCGCGAAGGGTTCGAAGGCCGAGATCAAGGCCTACCTCAAAGGCTCGTTCGATTACTGCGATGGCGTGTACTCCGGGTTCACCGATGCGCACCTCAATGAACCCGCGGACTTCTTTGGCGTCAAGACGAACAAGATGTTCATCTTGACGCAAGTCGGAAATCATGACGCCTTGCATTACGGCAACCTCGTCACTTATCTGCGCCTCAACGGCCTTGAGCCGTCCGGGGGCTGGTTTTAAGCACACCGGCCACCGCGTCAGTCATCGATACAGTGTAAGCTACCCGCCCGCCAGGCCCGGTCGGCTCACCTCGGCGGCCTCGGGTGGATCAAGCTCACAGTCCACCGTGAAACCGTCCGAATGCGCGGGCAAGCATTACCGACATGAGCAGGATGCCCGCTCCGAGGACGAGCACGTGTTGGGTCTTGCGAAGATTGAAGCTGCCTACCCGACAGACCAGCAGATAACCGATCGCAAGGTTGAACAGACCCCACAGAACATTGACCGTCGAGGAAGACAAGCCAATCCCGGGTGGAGATGCGAAGGGACTCTGGAAAGAGTGCCCCGACATTCCATTGCCAAGGTGCGGCAGGGCGTTTGCTAGGAATGCGCCCCCGAAGAAGTACGCCACATAGTGGTACCAGCGCATTGTCGCTCCCTTCTCGCTGCCGATGGTAGCAGGACTCGGGACCTAGATGCGTCGAACCGTCGTACTTGTCCGGTTTCGGCGTTTACCAGGACTGACTCGAAGTCCGATGAGTGCCGCGGACGTCCGGAGGTTCACCGTTCGAGTCACCCGCTCCAATCAGCGCGCTGAGCCGGAGGCCGCCGACGCCTCATCCGTGGATCCGAGGCGTCCGACATGGTATCCAAGCCTGGTTTCCACATCGCCCGGTTTGTGAAAGCCACGTTCAAACAGAGTCCGAATGCGGGCTTGTGCTCCGGGGCGGGCCAGGGAAGCAATAAAGGCGTCCCACTCCGGTGCGATTTCCGCGTCAGAAGGTAAACTATTGACGTTGACCAGGCGTTTCGTTTCGGCAATTGCCTGTTTGTCGAAGGACGCGATTCTCGTGGCAAGGCGATCCACAAACGCGTCCAGTTCCGCGTCAGGCAACGAGCGATTGACATAGCCATACAACTCCGCCAGATCGCCGTTGATATCATCCGCCCCCAATAACACTTCCAAAGCTCTCCCCCGGCCGATCAAACGTGGTAATCGAGCCATAGGTCCGCCACCGGGAACCAAGCCTGCTCCGACCTCCCATTGCGAGAGGATTGCCTTTTCACGACTTGCAAAGCGCATGTCGCTGGCAAGGGCGAGCTCGCTGCCGACACCAGTTGCGCGTCCGCGAATTAAGGAAATGGACACGACGGGTGCCCGGCTGATCCGGGCGAGCATATCAGGCAATGCCTGTAATCCCGTGCGGCCAACGGGAAACTTTGCGGAATCTTCGGGCTTCGCCAGGAAGTCGTAGTGAGTCAGGAAAAATCCCTCGACGGCACTCTCAAATGCTACAACCTTGACGCGGTCATCTTTTTCGAGCGACGACACAACCTCTTCAAGCTGAGGAATATTCGCCGGACCAAATATGTTTAGAGGCGGAAGATCAATCGTGACTCGCCAATACGCATCCGAACGCCGAACCAAACGGATTTTGCCGCTATCGCGTGTATCGCTCATGAAATGCCTCCTGAGTTCTTGATCTATGTGCGCGAGATTCCCTGCGTGAATCATGGGACTTCAGACGCTCCCATCGAGCCGCCGCGGTACTCCTTGCTAAAATGCGCGTTTCACACAGCCCCAATTAAGTCAGGAATGCGAAGGCGAAACAATTGGACGATGGTATGGTCGATACTTTGGTATGGCACATTTCCGGCTAGCTCCTGGTAAGTCGGGGCCGGAAACTGACCCGTTGCCCCATGAGCAAGCTGTCCCGACCGCCTCAATATCTGCTAAGTGCTGCGGTTCGTCGGTGTTCTATGTCGAAGGAACAATCCTCCTCTCGTTTCGCGGGCCGTTTGACACGACTACCACTAAAAACTCCTTGACTTTTCCCCGTTATCCATTATACTAAGGGGTGTAGTTTGCAGAGCGCCAACAAACCGGCGCTTTTTCCATTTATGGAGGATTATGGTTAACTAGCAAGTGCTTTAGAATCAACACTTACAAAAGTGTATCAAAACAAACGGCTTGAAGTCGTTTACAATGAACACTTACAAAAAAACAGGGGGGAGGGGGTATTACGGTTAACTAAGCCTTTTCAGGTCCGACCTTGGCGGCTTCTCTACTGTAAACTCGATCTCTCTTTCGTCAAGGAGCTGCTATGTCTCACGCCACCCAGGCCCCCATCTCCGGCCCAACCCGCACCGAATCCGACAGCATGGGCAAGATCGAAGTCCCCACGGATCGCTACTACGGGGCGCAAACCGCTCGTTCCTTGATCCACTTCGACATCGGTAAAGACACCATGCCGCCTGAGCTGATCCGCGCCTTCGGCGTCCTCAAAAAAGCCGCCGCCCTGGTGAATCAGGATCTGGGCAAACTCTCTCCAGAAAAAACCAGGCTCGTCACCCAGGCCGCCGACGAAGTCATCTCCGGCAAGCTCAACGACCACTTCCCTCTCCGCATCTGGCAAACCGGCAGTGGTACGCAGACCAACATGAACGTCAACGAAGTGATCTCCAATCGCGCCATCGAAATCGCCGGCGGCGAGATGGGCAGCAAGAATCCCATCCATCCAAACGACGACGTCAACATGTCGCAGTCGTCGAACGACACCTTCCCCACGGCCATGCACATTGCCGCCGCCGCGGAAACCGCCCGCCGCCTGTTGCCTGCTGTGAAAAAACTTCGCGACGCTCTCGACGTCAAGGCCAAGGAATTTGCGGACATCGTCAAGATTGGCCGCACGCATTTGCAGGACGCGACGCCA